>JBKDPX010000109.1:0-975 GCA_046342165.1 Phycisphaerales bacterium
TCTGGGTTCAGTGGACCTCGGCGATCGGATGGACCGACGCGTCGACGCTCAAGATCGCCTGGCCATGGCATTTGGTCGCCGGCGCCTTGGGGGCGACGCTTGTTGCCGCGTCTGTGCCTGGTATAATGAATACCGCAGAGGCTTGAAATCTCCCGAGTGTGTCATGCGAGCGCCCAAACACATATTCTTCGCGGTTGTCTTCGTCGTTGTTCTTCAGTCTTGCACGAGTATTCCGCATGTTCCCTCGCGCATCGAGGCACCGGGGTTAGAGGCAACGCGCCCCGAACACTTTGCTGGTCTTCATCAAATCGTCGCGTACCGCGAAGGGTTCTATTCCGGAGGAATGCCCGAAGGTAAAGAGGGGTTTGATTCGCTCGCCGCGATGGGGATCAAGACGATCATCAGCGTCGATGGCGCCGTGCCTGATGTCGCAGCGGCTCGCGCGCGTGGAATGAAGTACATTCATTTGCCGATCGGCTACAACGGGTTTGATGAAACACGTCGGCTGCAGATCATCAAAGCATCGACGATGCATCTTGATGAAGGACCGGTCTATCTCCATTGTCATCATGGCAAACACCGCTCCGCCGCGGCGGTCGGCAGCGTTGTTGTCGCCATGGGTTGGATGACTCCGGAGCAAGCCCGAGAGCGGATGGACATCTCAGAGATCAGCCCGAAGTATCGAGGCCTGATTCAATGTGTTCAGAATTCCAAACCTGTCGACTCCGCGACGCTCGCGAGTTTGTCGGGGGAATTCCCCGAGGTTGCACAGCCGGAAACCTTTGTTGAAGCAATGGTGCGAATGGACGAGGTGATCGAACACCTGAAACATCTCAAAACCACGCAGTGGAAGCCATCGAGCGAACATCCGGATCTCGTTCCTGCGGCCGAGGCGGGGCGTTTGGCCAATCTACTACGCGTGTCAGCGGGAGGCAAGCGCGCACAGCGCGAAGGTTGGGATTTCACCAAGGGACT
>JBKDPX010000110.1:0-2743 GCA_046342165.1 Phycisphaerales bacterium
TGCCAGAAACGCGAGTAGAGCAGATGCCCCACCGCGTGTTCACTGCCGCCGAGGTAGAGATCGACGCCGCGACCGCCCATCCAATATCGCTCGGCCTCTGCGCCGACGAATCGAGTGGCGTTGCGCGCATCGCAGTAACGAATCGCGTACCACGAACTGCCGGCGCTGCCGGGCATCGTATTGGCTTCGCGAGTGACGGGGGTCGATGGGTCAAGCAAGCGCGGATCGACACCGGCCTCGCCTGCCGTGGTGTTCATCCAAGATGTGGCCTTCGCGAGCAGAGGCTGAGGATCATCACTTTCAGCGGGCGTGTAATCGGCGAGCTCGGGGAGCTTCACAGGCAGCGCGTGTTCACCGACCGGATATGGACGACCCTGCTTGTCGTACACGATCGGGAAAGGCTCGCCCCAATAGCGCTGACGACTGAAGACCCAGTCGCGGAGTCTGTAATTGATCGTGCGCTTGCCGCGGGAAGAGGACTCAAGCCAAGTGATCACGGCATCCTTGGCTTTGGCCGTGGGCAGACCGTCGATGGAGAGTCCGCGCGACGAGGAATTGACGGCGATACCGGAGGCGCCGAAGGCGACGCCTTCACTCAACTGATGTTCACCTTGCTCGAAGCGGCGACGCAGGTCGTTGAAGTTGCTGAAGCCCATGGACTCGATGGTTTCGAGCCATGTCTCGCGGGTGACCATGCGGTCCGCACCGGGCTTTTCGCCGGCGCGTTCGCGCGCGATGATTTCGCGGCTTTCGGCAAGCGCCGTCGCGAATGAAGCCTCGGTGTCCATGTCAGCGACCACTTGCGCGAGGTAATCGGCGAGTTCGTCGCGCCAATGCGAGGGTGCTTCTTCGTTTCCGTACGCTTCGAGCGCGAAGTAGCGCATCGCGGCGATCGGTCGCGGATACACGACGTCGCGGATGGGCAGTCCGAACGCGCGCGCGAAATCGAAGTCGCGTTGATCGTGCGCGGGGACGGCCATGATCGCGCCGGTGCCGTACCCCATCAACACGTAATCCGCGGCCCACACGGGAATGCGCATGCCGCTGACAGGATTGGTCGCATAGAGACCCGTGAAGACGCCGGTCTTTTCTTTATTTTCCTTACGTTCGACTTCGGAACGACTGCGCGTGGCGTCGACGTACGCACGGAGCTTGCCGAGATCGGCGTCAGAGCCCGTGCGCTTGAGGGCCTCTTCGACGATTGCGTGTTCGGGAGCGACCACCATGTAGGTCGCACCGAACAGTGTGTCGGGTCGGGTCGTGAAGACGCGGAGTTTCGCGCCGACGGATTCGATTTCAAAATCGATTTCGGCGCCTTCGCTCCTGCCGATCCACTCCTCCTGCATTTGCTTGGTGGAATCGGGCCAGTCGAGGTCCTTGAGTTGGCGGACGAGTCGATCGGCGTAGGCGGTGATGCGGAAGACCCATTGTTTCAAGGGTTTTCTAAAGACCGGGTAACCGCCGCGCTCGCTGCGGCCGTCGATCACTTCATCATTGGCGAGCGTGGTGCCGAGCTTGGGGCACCAGTTGACGACTTGTTCACCGAGATACGCGAGACGCTTGGAGTCAACGAAAGCGCGCTTGGCTTCGTCGGACATCGCGTTCCACGGTTGAGGTGTCGCGATCGCGCCGCGCTCGCATTCGGTGATGAGTTCCGAGATGGGACGCGCTTTGTCGGCGCGTTCATCGAACCAAGAGTCGTAGAGCTTGAGGAAGATCCACTGCGTCCACTTGTAGTAGTCGTCGTCGATCGTCCCGAACTCGCGGGACCAGTCGTAGCAGAATCCGAATCGCTTGAGTTGGCGGCGGAAGTTATCGATCGCCTTGCGCGTGGTGATGGCGGGATGCACACCGGTTTGGATCGCGTATTGCTCCGCGGGCAGACCGAAGGCGTCCCATCCCATCGGGTGAAGAACGTTGAAGCCCTTCATTCGCTTGTAACGACAAATGATGTCGGTCGCGGTGTACCCCTCGGGATGGCCGACATGCAATCCCGCGCCCGAGGGATACGGGAACATGTCGAGGCAGTAAAACGCGGGTTTGGACGCGTCAAAGCCGACATCGCCGGGATTCGGCACGCGGTATGTCGAGTCGGACTCCCAAAACTCCTGCCAGCGCGGCTCGAGAGCGTTCGCCAGCGCGGCGCAATAGCGAAATGGCGTGGTATCGGTCACGGGCGATGGTATCGCCCTCGGCGGGTGACTTTGCCAATCCATCACTTCGCGCCCACCGAAGTGGCTCGAGAAGTGGCTTGCGCGTCCCGCGCAAGGGTGCTCGCGGGCGTCCCGCCCGCGCGTGATCACTTGTCATGTTTGGTTTTTGTTTATATCATTCCCCATTCACGAGGGGGTTGACATGCACATTTACAGACGTCAAGGGGCGTTCCTGCCGCATTGGACCGCGGATGGCGCGACCTACAGCGTCACATTTCGACTGGCGGACGCTTTGCCTCTGCAAGCTCGCCAACAACTCAAACAGATTCGCGACGAAGCGACTCGAACGATTGCGGGCAATCCATCCATGCGAGAGCGGATCGACATTGCACGCCTGATGCATCGCCGCTTGGACGATTTGCTTCATTCCGGCAACGGCTCGTGCATCTTCAACGATCCGACATTGGCGGATCTCATGATTCAAACGATGACCCACTTCGACGGTGTGCGATTCTCTTTGTTGGCATGGGCTGTGATGCCAAATCATGTTCACGCAGTGATACGGCCGCTTCGCGACTGTTCACTGCCGT
>JBKDPX010000111.1:0-5655 GCA_046342165.1 Phycisphaerales bacterium
TCACCAACTGCACTCGTATGCCGAGTTCCTTCTCCCAGTCCTTGGCCACGGCTTGCGCGATCACATCGTGCCCACCGTCCTTGTTGAACAGGATTTCGAGCAGCGGAAATCCATCGCCATTCGGGAACCCCGCCTCGGCAAGCAGATTTCGAGCCGCATCGCAATCGCGCGAAAGCCCTTGTGGCGACTCATATCCCGGAATCGAACCCGGAGGAATCAGAACGGAAGCCGGCCGTTCGCCCGTGCGTCGAATGTCGCGCGTGATCGACTCCTTGTTCACCGTCATCGCGAGTGCGCGACGGATTCTCGAATCGGCGAGCGGATTCACGCGTCCGTCCGGAAGGCGGGGCGCGCAGTTGATGTTGTAGAAGTAGGTTCCGAACGCCGGAAAGACATGCAGTGCGGAGTCAGGATGCGGAGGAAGCGATCGTGCGATTGAAATCTCATCGACACCCTTCGCGCGCAGCGCGGCGACTACTTCGGCATGTTTCGCGAAGTACGCATCTCGACGCGCGAGAATTTCGTCGCGATACGGCGCCGACACATCGAAGATCCAATCGGCGGCGCCGGTGGTGAAGGCGAGAACCTGCGCGGAGGGATCTTCGATGGTGGGGCAGTCGATCGTGTCGATGTTGAGGCGACCGCGGTCCGGATGAAACGGATTCCGCTTGAATCGCAGACCTCGTTTGAATGTCCAATCGGTGATGATGAACGGGCCGTTGTTCACGACAAACGGCGGACGCATCCATCGAGCATCGGTTCGAAGTTCTCCCGATGTTTCATCGAGCGATTGAAACGGGGCGAAGCTCCCGCGGTGAATCGGAAAGAACGCCGGGAATGCGAGCATGTCCAAGAATGCGGGGACAGGTCGTTCGAGCCGAACGATCAACTCTCGGTCGGACAAGGCTCGAACGCCGACATTGGCATCAAAGAACGCGTAAGCCTGCTCGAGGAACGCTCGCGCACGAGTCGACGAACGAGTCTCGTTGCGATAGGCCTTGAGTTGCTCCTTGCGAAAGTCATGGAACTTGGCGCCGCCTTCGATCAGCTTGAACAAGGTCACATAGTCCGCGCCTGTTTCAGGAAGCAGGTTTCGTCGCCATGATTCCAAAAAGTCGCGGGATGTCACCGGTGAACCGTCGGCCCACTTCGCATCTTCGCGCAGTTGAAATCGATACTCCCGCCCTTGATCCGCGACCTCCCATGTGGAAGCGACGCCGGGTATCAACTTGAGATCCTGACTGAACACGTCTTGCCGCACGAGCCCCTCGCCGACGAGTCTCGCCATGCGAAAGTCCTGCGCCCACGACATCGTCGCCGGGTCAAGCGTTGAAATCTCGCTTCGGTTGACGATGACGACATCGGCGCGTGGTTTCGGAGGATCCGAAATCAACAGCGCACCAAGGCAGGCGACAAAGAGCAGGATCGGAGCGATCAGCCGCAGCACGCGATCAGCATAGCCGCAGGATGAGATCGGGGTTTACTTCAGACCGAAGCGATTCTTGTCGAACTCGAAGGGCTTGGTGCAAAGCACGCCCTTCTCGCCGATCAAATCCGCGGCATCGACGATGAACTTCGCATCGCCCTCGTTGGTTCCTTCGCGGATCAGCTTTCCGGCTTCCTTCGCCGCGGCATTGAAGGTGTTGGGCTCAAGTTTGCGACCGGCGAGCAGCGCGAGGGTTTCCGCGGCGATCGCCGCCTGGGCGTACATCTCGCGAGCGGTCGCTGCACCGTCTTTGCCCAGGGGAAGCTTTTTGCGGGACACGGCGAGCGTGACAGCGTTCATCACATCACCGGCGAGTGCGCCTGATGCGAGTGACGCGTCGCGCGACATCGTGATGCCGGGCAACGCCATCACGGTTCTCACGCCCGTCACGGCGCGCAAGCAGCATTCCATGGTGGAGTTGGAGAGAAAATCAGGACTGCCGGCGCCGGCGATGATCACTTTTTGAACGCCGCGAGCAAGCACCTCAACGGCTTGATTGCGCAGTTCCGAGACATTCAACGAAGCCAAGGCGGTGCGGATCAGCCCGTCGAGGATCAACGGGTCGGTCTCCTGAGCGATCCGACCTTCGATCGAGCGGAGCAATTCGGAGGCCTTGGCTCCCGTGACGGCGGGTTGGGCGCCGTTCATTGTTTCGATCGCTCGAGTCGCGGCATACGTCGCTTGGTAGCGGATCGCGGATTCCGAGCGTGACAACTGACGAGTGATGAGATCGAGCGAAGAGTCGGTCGCGAGTTCGCCCGCGATCACCAATGCGTTGACGGCCACGATTTCATCCGACTTCTCGGCGAGCGGCGTGATGACGGGAATCAGTGCCTTGGCGTATCGGACGCGAAAGGATGCGGAGACCTGCTTCGAAGAGAACGGCTCAAGCAACTTCGCCCGATCGGCCTTGATCAGTCCCGCATCGGTTCCGCCGAGGTTCGTCGAGTGCGATGCCACGCAAGCGGCGATCGCCTGTTCATCGTCCGCCGACAGCGAGATCTTTTCGACGATCGTCGCCGGGATGCACTGAGCCTGCGCGGGCAGGATCGCGAAAGCCAGATTCAGCGTCACCGAAGCGCCGAGTGACAGGAGAGTGGAAGTCCGCAACGATGCATCCTTGGTCATGGGTTCAATCCGGTCCGAGCGCCCTTGATTGCCGGACGCCCGAGTTGCAAGCCGTCAAACTACCAAAACACACTCCGCGGGGTCAACTCGTCGACCACGCGCCGTCGATGATACGCACGAAGTCGGGGTTCGTTCGGACCTTCCCGAGCGATCAGACCTTCTTCGCTTCTTTCGCCCATGTGTCTTTCAAGGTCACGGTGCGATTGAAGACCAAGGCGCCCGGCTTGCTGTCTTTATCCACGCAGAAATAGCCCAATCGCTCGAACTGATAGGTTTCGCCGACTTTGGCATCCCTCAGCGCGGGATCGATCAACCCTTGCAGATTCTCAAGCGAGTTCGGATTGAGATCGTCCATGTAGTTTCCGGTTCGTTCGCCGGGCGTCTCCGCTGAGAAGAGTCGATCCAACACGCGCACCGTCGCCGTGATCGCGTGATCGGCGTTCACCCAATGGATCGTGCCTTTGACCTTCTTGGTCGGCTTGCCATCGGGGCCGACCGGCGCATCCCCGCCGCGCGTCGCGGGGTCGTAGGTCGCCTTGACCTCGATCAGGTTGCCCGACGCATCCTTGACGACGCCGGTGCAGGTGATGAAGTACGCCCATCGCAATCGAACTTCCTGTCCCGGTGCGAGGCGGAAGAATCCCTTGACGGGTGTCTCCATGAAATCCTCGCGCTCGATGTAGATCGTGCGACCGAAAGTCACCTTGCGTGTTCCCGCACTCGGATCCTCGGGATTGATGGTGAAGTCGAGTTCGTCGGTCTTGTCTTCCGGCCAGTTTTCGATCGTGACCTTCAGCGGGCGAAGCACGCTCATCGCGCGGGGCGCGACCTTGTTCAGGTGATCGCGAAGCGCGTTCTCGAGTCGCGTGACATCGATCACGCTTTCCTGTGTGGTCACGCCGATGTCCTCGCAGAAGTTGCGCACGGACTCGGGCGTGTAGCCGCGTCGACGCAGACCCGCAATGGTGGGCATGCGCGGGTCGTCCCAACCGCTGACGCGTCCTTCCTCCACCAGTTTGAGCAGGAATCGCTTGCTCATCACGGTGTAGGTCAGATTGAGTCGCGCGAATTCAATCTGCTGGGGATGATGGATTTTCTTGCCCAGCGACGAACCTTCGCCGCGGCCTTCGTTGATCGCGTTGATGAACCAGTCGTAGAGCGGACGGTTGTTGCGGAACTCCAGCGTGAAGATCGAATGCGTGATGCCTTCGAGCGAATCCTCGAGGCAGTGCGCCCAGTCGTACATCGGATACATGCACCACGCATCGCCGGTGTGGTGATGCGTCTCGTGCAAAATGCGATACATCACGGGATCGCGCATCACGAAGTTCGGACTGGCCAGATCGATCTTCGCACGAAGCGTCATCTTGCCGTTGGGGTGCTTCCCCGCTCGCATCTCGCGGAAGAGGCGAAGACTCTCCTCCACCGGCCGATCGCGAAACGGACTGACGGCCGGCGCGGTCGTCGTACCGCGATTCGCGCTGACTTGCTCGGCGGTCTGCTCGCACACATAGGCGCGGCCCTTGGTGATGAGCTCCTCGGCCCACTGATACATCTGCTCGAAGTACGAGGAAGCCTGATACAAACCGCCCGCAATCGCCCCGTGCTGATAGTCGGCGCCGAGCCATTTCACGTCGCTCGTGATCGAATCCACGTACTCCTGCTCTTCCTTCGCCGGATTCGTGTCGTCAAAGCGCAGATTGAACTTGCCGCCGTATTCGCGAGCCAGTCCGCTGTTCAGACAGATGCTCTTGGCGTGGCCGATGTGCAGATATCCGTTGGGTTCCGGCGGAAAGCGCGTATGCACCTTCGGCCGACCGTCAGGCCATGCGCCCCATTTCAGCGCGGCGCTGTCGGCCTCGATGATCTGCTTCAGGAAGTTCGTCGGTTTGGCTGTATTGTCCGGTGCGGGTGTGGTCATGACGCGCCAAGTGTAGAACTCCGCCACGCCTTGACGGAAATCGTTCGATCAGGCATCCTGACAAGACCTGCATCCGCCGTGGATGCCTCCGAGTCGATATTCAGAGGAATCGCTCATGCAAAAGTCAGCTTGTGTCGCCGCGACAGCCGTCGTCGGCCTCGTGATCGTCAGTTTGTCCGGCTGTTGTGGTGCAAATCGCGCCCAAGGCCAACCTGCAACACAACCTGCACATGCCGAACCGCTCGACATGGACACGATGATGGCCAACTGGCAGAAGGCCATGACCCCGGGACCCGAGCACGCCCATTTGGCCAAGAGCGTCGGCATCTGGGACGGGAAGATCAAGATGTGGATGGCGCCGGACGCCCCCGCGCAGGAGAGCGCCGGTACCTCAACTTTCACATCCATCTTCGGCGGTCGGTATCTGGAGATGGTGACGAAAGGTGAGGTGGACATGGGCAACGGCAAGATGCCCCTCGAAGGCCGCGCCATCTACGGATACGACAACGTGCTCAAGCGTTTCGAGTCGGTGTGGATTGACAACATGGGTACGGGCTTCATGAAGGCCGTTGGTCAGTGGCGTGCGGACGGAAAGGGAATCGACTGGGTGGCGACCATGGCCGATCCGATGACCGGAAAGATGATGACCGCGCGTGAAGTTGAGACAGTGATCGACGACGATCACACGATCTTCGAGATGTACGGTCCCGGCCCGGATGGCAAGGAATTCAAAACGATGGAGATTCACTACACGCGGCGCAAGTAAGTGAGATTCCAAAAAATGAAAAGGGCGCGGTCAAAAGCCGCGCCCTTTGTTCTTTCCATACGGAACGATCACTTGGGTTCGGTGGGGGCGTCCTCGGTTTCCGCAGGGGCCGCGGGAGTTTCCGTCGGCGCTTGTGCTTCGGGTTTTACAGCTTGTGAGTCTTTCTTCGAGCTCTTTGACTTGCTCTTTCGTTTCGCGGCCTTGGCCTCGGCGGCGGCCTTCTTTGCGGCCTCCGCGACTTCGCCGATTTTCGTCTCGAATTCATCGCTGCCGGGATGTCCGATGAATGCGATCTTCCCTTCCGTGTCAACGACGAACGCGCATGGAATGCCGTTTTGGTTCGCCGCCTGCAAC
>JBKDPX010000112.1:0-2319 GCA_046342165.1 Phycisphaerales bacterium
ATCCTTCGCAACTTTCACGCAAGGCAACTTGAACAGCGGAGCAAGTTCACGCTTGCCGCGGGCGAATACCGCAAGAGTCTTGCGTTTGATCCGATGTATGGCGACAGTTGGTTCGGACTCGCCAATTCACTGCGTGGCGCAGGAGATCACCTCGGTGCGCTCGATGCATCCGCGAAGGCCGCGGAATTCGCCAAGGACAGTGTCCCGGTGAAGATCGGGGAGGGCCTCAGTTTCATCGCACTTGCGCGCCACGATGACGCGATCCGTTCATTTGAATCCGCTTGCATCGAGCTTGAACGGAGAGGCAATCCGCAGAGAATCGGCCGCCCATATCTGTTGATTGCCGCGGCGTACGGGGAATCCGGTCAGGATGCGCAAGCGCTGGTTTGGCTTCGAAAGGCCGCTGAGTTCCCTGACACCCGGGAAGAGGCGTCTCGGATTTTGATCGATCTTGAATCGATGAAGTAGCGATAAAACCGAGCTTTGAAGAGCCGAAACGCATTTGTGGGCCGGGTTTTCGTGGATTTAACCCCCGAAGCGGCAATTGTTTAGGTCGGGGAGTGACGAAATTGACGATTTTTCCGTTCACATTACTGGCACGGTCTGTTCCGTGTGGCATGTTTGTAGTGTCTTGTCTCTCTCTCCTCCTATGTTCGGTTGCGGGCGGAAACACGCAACCGGGCTTCACAAGATCTGAAACGGCGCGGTGAGAACCGCTGACGGGAAGGATCTTGACGGTGTCTTGTCTCTCTCTCCTCCTATGTTCGGTTGCGGGCGGAAACACGCAACCGGGCTTCCGAAAGACCTCGATCACGTGATCGGGGTCTTTTGTCTTTCCTGCACTGCGCGGTTTCTTCAGGTATCGTGCGATTCGCATGGAACGCGCACAAGCATTTACGTGGCTCGATTGGACCGTCATCGGTGTCTACTTCGGTCTTCTTGTCGGAACCGGTTCGTTCTTCGCGTGGCGGGCGAAGCGTCTGAAAACCGCCCGTGAGTTCTTCGCTGGCGAGAACACGATGCCCGTGTGGGCGGTCGCGATCTCCATCCTGGCGACGGCGCAGTCCGCCGCGACATTCACCGGTGTTCCGGAACAAGGTTACACAGGTGATCTGCGATATCTGGCGACGAACATCGGAAGCATCATCGCGGCACTGATCCTTGCAACCGTGTTTATTCCCGCGTACTACCGAAAGCGCGTGACCACTCCGTATCAGTTGTTGGAAACCAGATTCGGCCCCGGCGCGAAACTCGCGACGAGCATCGCCTACATGATCGGGCGAATATTCGCGAGCGGTGCTCGAGTATTCGTGGGAGCGATTCCGGTTTCACTCGCGGTGTTCGGCGACACCAGCACCGAGCACTTGGCGATCTCAATCGCGGCGTTCATGATCTTCGGAATCCTTTACACGCTTGCGGGGGGAATCACGAGTGTCATCTGGACCGATGTCTTGCAGGTTGGCGTGTACATCGGCGCTGCGATCGCCGCGATCTACTGGTTATGCTCAAAGGTGACCGTGCCATTCAGCGAAGTCGTGAGCGCCGTGAGCACCGGGATGCCTGACGGATCATCGAAGTTGAATGTGTGGACCTCAGACTGGAGTTGGTCAAACTCTATGAGCCCACCCGCGATCTTGACGGGTTTCGTATTGATCGCAATTGCGTCACACGGAACCGACCAAGATCTCGTGCAGCGCATGTTGACGTGTAAAAGTCCCGCGAAGGGTTCCTGGAGCGTCATCAGTGGGATGTTGATCGGAGTCCCGGCGGTTGCGATATTCAGTGTGCTCGGGATCTTGCTGTGGGTCTACTACCAACGCCCGTCGCTGATGGGCGATCCGTCGCGGCTCGCGCCCAACGGCGACACCGCTGATGTGTTCCTGCGGTTTATTCTGTCGCAAATGCCGTCGGGTTTCGCAGGATTGATGATCGCGGGCGTGCTGGCCGCGGGGCCCGCAGGAATCAACTCATCGCTGAACTCGATGGGAAGCACACTCGTGAACGATGTGTATCGCACCTTCCGACCGGGCAAGGAGGATCGACACTACATCGTCGCCGGAAGGTGGGCGATTGCGTTGTGGGGTGTGATCCTCGGTGCATTTGCGATGTTCTGTATCTACTGGAAGCAATCGGCGGGACAGGACATCATCAACTTCGTGTTGAGCGTCATGAACTTTGCATACGCAGGCTTGTTGGGGGTTTTCATTACGGCGCTGTTCACGAAGAGAGGAACAACAGCCTCGTGCATCGCCGCGATGATCACGGGATTCATCATCGTGCTTTTGATGCGACAGGAGATCTGGGTTCAGTGGACATCGG
>JBKDPX010000113.1:0-6982 GCA_046342165.1 Phycisphaerales bacterium
GTGCGAAACTCCGCACCGAAGCCCCCGACGGAACAGTCACGCTGAGCGCAAAGAGCGGTCTTCACATGATGGTCAATCTCTACAACACCCTGCTCGACGATGACAAGCAATTGTTTATCGATCAGGTGTTGAGCGAGCGTGTGCGAGGCGAATACATCGCCAGGGGCGAGGATCCGGGCGAGATCTTCGAGAACCTCGTTCGAAACTGGGACGATTTCGAGACGCTCTGTCTGCTTTTGCCGGGCGGCGAGTTCACGCCGGGAACATATCTTCGAAACATCGGTTCGCGCGTGCAGCGATTCGAAGCCGGAGGCACGGCCTCGCGCAATCTGCGTTTCCGCGGCTTCGACATGATCATGGAGCGCGGCAGTTACCGACTCGTGCGAGTGGTCGAGTCCGCTCCGCCCGCAAAAAAGAAGAGCGAAACGCAGCCGCAAACACCCGGCGCGACCGCTCCTTCACTTCGCTGATTCTTATGATCGACCGACCAACTCCGCGACGGCGGTCATTTCCTTGCCGTCTCGGATGTAGGTGATGTTCACCTTGTCGCCGGGGTTGTTCTTGCCCATTTCCTTCATCCAAGTCTCGACGGAATCGATCTCGACGCCGTTCCACTTGGTCATCAAATCGCCGGACTTGAGACCGGCTTTTTGCGCTGGCAGATTCTCCATCACTTCACCGACTGCGACGCCTTTGGTCTCGCCCGTGTAGTCGCCCGGCGCGATACCGAAACGGACTTTCAAGCCGCCCCGAGACGGACGTTGCGCCGGCTGCTCATCGTTCTCTTGGTTCTCGACCCGAGGGCGGCGCGAGCTCGTTTCGTTGCTGAAGGGCATCGCCGTCGCGCGAGTCGCGGCATCCAGCGTGATGCGCGAGCAGACATCCGCGATCTGCACGCCTCCTTCGCAGTTGATCAAGTCCGCCGTGTCAGCGGGACGGTGATACTGCGGGTGGAATCCGCTGAAGAAGAAGAGATTGGGGATCTTCTTCGCATGGAACGAATAGTGATCGGAGTTGGGCGGACCGACGGGAACGGTCTTGATCTTCATCTCCAGCGCCTGCCAGTACGGATCGAGCCATTCCTCCATGCCTTCACCCGAGGCCACGCCGCCGACTTCGAGCTTTCCGTCGCGCAGACGGCCGACCATGTCGAGGTTCAGCATCATGTAGTGCTTCTCGACGGTTGTGATCGGATTCGATGCGTAGTACGCCGAGCCCTCAAGCCCGCTCTCTTCCGCGCCGAACGCGAGGAACAAGACGCTGCGTGCCGGCGTGTTCTCCGGCAACGCGGCGTATGCGTCGGCGAGCATCTGCGCGCTCACGAGCATCGCCGATGTTCCCGAGGCGTTGTCATCCGCGCCCGGGTGCAGTTTGCCGACCGAGTTCGACATCGAACCGAATGTTCCGTAACCGACATGGTCGTAGTGGGCGCCGATGACGATGATCTCATCCTTCAAGGCGCCGCGACCTTCGAGGATGCCGCCGATGTTGTCGGTCATGAGCGGATCGCGTTCGATCTGCGTGCTCAGCTTGATCTTGCTTTTGTCGAGATCGATCACGCCGCCCTGTTCATCAGCGAGTTTGCGAAGATCAAGCAGGGAGCGACCCTGCTGATCAAGCGACTTGATGAGTTTGTCCGCGGCGTCGATTGACATCAGGACCACCGGGATCTTGAGCGCGGAATCTCCCATCGAAAGTCCGCCGAGTTCGTTCAGACGATCATCCTTGGCGCCGGGCGCGTTGACGAGAATGATGCCCGTGGCCTTGCGCGACGCCGCGCCTTGGAGCTTTCCGCTCAGACTCGCGCGTGCGGACCAGCCGTCCTCGTTCCATTTGCTGGTACCGTCTTCCTTCATCGGCTCAAATCGCAGAACCATCGCGATCTTGCCGGTCAGGTCCGTTCCTTCTTCGTAACTGGTGTAGCCGTTCTCGCCGCGGCGGATGCCGTAGCCGACGAACGCGAGCGTGCCTTCGACTTCGCCGCTCGCGGAGTATCCAAGGGCGTTGAAGTCCTTGCCTGACTCAAAGTTCATGTCGCCGGCGCTGAGCGATTGATTCGCGAGGCGACGCTTGTCCTTGCCGCGAACCGCGAAGGGCTGACGCCACGACGCTTCGCCGTCGCCGTTCGTGAAAGCGGGCTTCAGTCCGAGTCGGTTGAAGTTGAACTGCACATAGTCCGCCGCGATGCGACTGCCCTTGGTGCTGGGCTCGCGGCCTTCCATGAAAGGATTGGCGAGCGTGAAGACATGCTGGCGATACACATTGACCGCGGGCGCGAGTTCCTCCGCCGGAGTGGGAGCCGTGAGAGGACGCTTGCCTGCGACGGCTTCCATCAACGGAGCAGGCGTGTGCGTTTCTTCCTGCGCGAGTGCGCCGAAGACGGGAGCCAGTACAAAGCTCGCGGCGAGAGCGAGCGATCGTGCGGTTGTCGCAAAGGGGGCGGATCTCATGTCAATCCTCTCGTGTATTCGATTCCGATATCAAACTTCGATGAACAATAGGGGAGTGTTCACTCGCACGGCGCATCCCATGCGACGAGTTCCTTCGCGTGGGTGCGTAGGAGTCGTACGTATTCCTCTCGCGGCATGTCGTACGTTCCGAATCGTTGCATGTGTTCGTTGTTGAGCTGTGCATCCAGCAGTGCGAAATCACGTGCGCGCAGGTGTTCGACCAGATGTACCAGGCACACCTTGCTGGCGTCTGTTCCGCCGAGATCAGGTCTCGAGAACATTGACTCGCCGCAGAAGATCCGGCCGAGAGCCACGCCGTAAAGTCCGCCCACGAGCACCCGGTTGCCGGCGGAATCGCGGGTCCACGCTTCGACGCTGTGGGCCATTCCGGCGCGATGATATAGCATGAAGAGCCTGACGATGTCCTCGTGCAACCAGGTCTCGTCGCGTTGTGAAGTAAGAACGCCGCATTCTCGTATCACGCGTTCGAAGCAGTGATCGAATGAGATCTCAAAGGCGTTGCGTCGCACTTTCGCGCGCAGGGATCGGCTGACATTGAAGCGATCATCGAGCGGAACGATCGCGCGGCGTTCCCCCTGAACCCATTCGAGCACATCGCGCTCGGGGTCGAACATCGGAAACCAGCCGCGCAGATACATCGTCACGCCGTGAACGAACAGCGAAGCTTCGTCTTCGGTGAAGTCCTCCGGTATGAGATCGAGATACTTCGAGAGCAAGGCTCGTCCTCTTCAGCGCAACCGATCGGCGGACACTTCGATGCGTGAAGCGATCGCTTCCGTCAACGCTGGCCGAGAATCGGCAGGCCGACCTTCTTCTCGAGTTCGGTGACCGGGCGAGCGATGAGGTCGTATCCGTCGCAGCCGACGATCGTGCAACGCACGAGTTCGCCGGGAACGAGCTTCTCGCGCGATTGCACATAGGTGACGGAGTCGATCTGCGGAGCTTGGAAGTACGTGCGACCGAGGTAAAGCTTGCCGCCCTTGCCGACGCCGGCGGTTGCGATCGCGGATGAAGCGGTCTGCTCATCGATGATCACGTCAAGTTGAACGCCCGACTCCGCAGGTCTCTTCTCATCGAACTGACCCGCAAGGAACTTGGCCTGACGGAAAGCGATTTCCTGCTGGGCCTGCATCACTTCGCCGCGCCGACGCGCCTTGTCCTGCGCGCTGACGGCGAGTGCGGGATCCTCTTCCATCGTGCCCGCGACGGTGCCGGGTTCTTTCGAGTATTCAAAGACGCCGACCGCATCAAAACGCATGCGCTTCACGAAGTCGACGAGTTGAGCGTGGTCGTCCTCGGTTTCGCCGGGGAAGCCCGAGATGAATGTCGTTCGAATCGCCATTCCCGGGATCCGATCGCGCAGCGTGCCGATGAGATCCTCCTGCTGCGCGCGCGTGACGTTGCGGCGCATCTTCTTGAGCATGTTGTCGCTCGCGTGCTGAAGCGGGATATCGAGGTACGGAAGCAGGCGTCCCTTTTCCGTCAGTCGCGCGAAGGCGTCGACGATCGGCTTCGAGAATGTTGTCGGGTAGGCGTACATCAAACGCAGCCAGCCCGAAGAACCTTCCGCTTCCATCGTGTCCGAGAGTTTCTTGAGCAGCATCGGCAATCCGCCCTTGCCGTCTTCGCCGAGTCCGCAACCGATGTCGTCGCCGTAGCTCGTGGTGTCCTGTCCGATCAGCAACAGTTCGAAAGCGCCGTCGGCGATGAGTTCCTTCGTCTCCTGAACCAGGCGATCGACGGGCTTGCTGCGCATCTTGCCGCGAATCGAAGGGATCGTGCAGAACGCGCAGTTCTGATTGCATCCTTCGCTCACGCGCAAATAGGCATAGTGGCGCGGCGTCAGACGCAGGCGCGCCGAATCGTCCTCGAAGTAGCCGATGCCTTTGCCGTCTTTGCCGTTGACGGTGAGACCGATGGTCTTCATGCCGCGGTCTTTCGCGGCTTGCAGCGCGTTGCCCGCGATCCAATATTTCGGAGACTCATCGTCGATCTTGGCACGCTCGGGTGTCGCGCCGGTGACGGCCTCGACGATCTTGTCGCGATCAAAAACGCCGATCATCGCGTCGATGCCCGGCGCCCATTCGAGCATCTTGGCTCGATGGCGTTGCACGAGACATCCCGCGACGACCACGCGTTGAACTTCGCCCGCCTCCTTCGCGCGAATGGCTTCCTTGATGACACCCAGCGACTCGTCCTTGCTGGCTTCCAAAAATCCGCAGGTGTTGACCACCACCGCGTCCGCCCCTCCGAATCCGCCCGCTTCGGGGTCGTACGAGACCGGCAGAAGGCCGTTTTCAGCCAACAGTCCGAGCATCTTCTCGGAGTCCACGAGATTCTTGGGACACCCGAGGCTGATCAGGGACACCGACGAGACCTGCGGCGCCGGTTCGGACTTTTTCTTGGTGCGCGTTTTCACGCATGAAGCGTAGGTCGGACTTCACTTACGCGACCGCGCTTCGCCGACCCACGCAGTCCGCGGTCATGCCTCCCATCGGGTAGTACTTGCACAGGGCTTCTCCCAGCGCATCCGGCGCCGAGATGAGGAACTGCACGCCATGACCCAGCCGCCACCCCGCGAACTTCAGCGCGCGTGACAGATTCTCCTGCGTCGTCGTTGCGATCAGGTCCTTCCCTTGCACATCCAGTGGCATCAGCGAGAACTGCCACGCCTGTCGGCGACTGATCACCTCGAGAACCCTTGCGTTCACGTTGTACGTTCTCGGATCCACCCGAGGCGCCAGGTTCGCATACTGCTCCGCCCATGCGGATTCAACGGCCGCCGGTGACACTCCGAACATCTCTTCGGCGATCGCGCCGAAGGGACCGCCGCGATCTGCCTGCGCTCGCAGAACTTGATCACGCTGAGCGGGAGTCAGCACGCCGTTTCGAACCAGAAGATCACCAAGATGAATCGTCGCCATGTTCCACATCCTCCGCGGCACGCGATGTTCATTGCATCGCTGCGCCGGGAATGGGATCGGAGGTCCGAGGCCTCAACATTCGTTCTCGACGCTCGGAATACCCCTTCGTGGTCCATGCACGCCATGTGGGACGGACTCGCCTGATGTGATGGAAAAGCGATCGATGCGGCCTCGAAAAACAAAAGCGGTCGAAATTTTCTTGACGACTCGCGTTCTGAATGTGATGCGCTCAGGCCGGCTCGATGGAGACCTTCAGACTCATGCTTTGGAACTGTTCCTGATACAGCTCCGCGCGCTCTTGATGCGTGACCAAAACCAATGCCAGGCCCGTCTTGTGGGCCTCGGACATGATCTCTTTCGCCCGTCGGACATCATGTGGCGTCAACACAATGATCGAACGCACCACATGTTCCATCGTGTTGATGTCGTCGTTGTGCAATAACACCTTGAAAAGCGGCAGATTTTCGACTTTCGGCGGACTCGTCCGCGTCGCTTCCGACCTCTTGGCCGGCGGTTCCGCCACCTTCGCGCCTCCCGCTTGTTCGGGGGCTTTGGGTTCACTCTCATTCATGCTGGGACTCGCGTTCATCATGCACCTCCCGACTCTGTAGCGCCGCGGCTCAACACCTCTGCACATGGTATTCGAAACCTCGACTTCGGGGTCGCCTGATCGGCGGATGTTCCGTCAAACCGAGTAGTTTTCCCTGAAGTTACAGGACTGCCGCGGTCGGAGATCTCAGTGGAAATCTCGGACCTTCAATGCCTTACGCCTTCGCGCTGATCGGACCTGATTTCGGCGCCAATGCCAACATCCTGTCAATCGCAAGGACCGCCAAGCGCCTGACCTCGGGGTGAACCCGGATCTCATTGACCACCCGAGGCGTGCGATCCTTGTCGCGGCCATCGAATCGGCCCGTCAGATTGTCGAGCACCCACAGCAGGTGGGGTTGCTCGATTCGGTACATCGTGGTGCAAAGGCACTGACAGTCCGAGAGGATCCGAACATCCACGCCGCGGGACTTGGCCTCGAGGGCGAGTCTGTTCACGAGGTGAATCTCCGTGCCGATCGCCCAGCGCGAACCCGTCGGGGCCTCTCGGATCAAGCGGATGATGTACTCGGTCGATCCCGCGTAATCCGCGAGGTCGACGACTTCCTTGCAGCACTCCGGATGGACCAGGATCTTTGTCGGCTCCGAATTCGGATCCTCGCGGTTGGCCGCGATGATCTTCGTGCAGTGCTCCGGACGAAACAACTTGTGAACCGAACAGTGGCCCGCCCACAAGATCACTTTCGAGCGCACGATCGCCTCGGCGGTGGCCCCGCCGAGCGCTTCGCCCTTTCGCGCAAGTCGTGGGTCGTACACGCAGGAGTGCTCACGAACATCGATACCGATTTTGTGTGCCGTATTTCGGCCGAGATGCTGATCCGGAAGGAACAGCACCTTGATCTCCTCGCCCGAACCTTGCCGCTCGCCGCCCGCGAACGCCCATCGCAAGACCAGTTCCGCGTTACTGCTCGTGCAACATGCCCCTCCATGATCGCCGACGAACGCCTTGATCGCGGCGGTCGAATTCACGTAGGTGATC
>JBKDPX010000114.1:0-2347 GCA_046342165.1 Phycisphaerales bacterium
GCGCTTGCGACACTCGGCGACAAGCGTCTTGAAGTCTTCGATCGTGCCGTACTCGGGATTGATCGCCTTGTAATCCGTGATGTCGTAGCCGTGATAGCTTGGTGACGGGTGAATCGGCATCAACCAGATCGCCGAGACGCCAAGATCGCTCGAAGTGCGCGGATTCCCGTCGTTGAGATAGTCCAGTTTGGAGATCAGCCCCGGAATGTCACCGATTCCGTCGTTGGCGAGCGAACCCGTCGCGCTGTCCTGAAAGCTGCGCACAAAGATCTCATACACGATCCGATCGCGCCACTGATCCGGAGGCGAGCCGGCGAGACTCATCGACGAAATCAGCGCCAAAGCCGAAGAGCCCAAAGCCGCGGTGATCGTCCTGTGCATGATGAACAGTAGGATCCCGCGCTCACTCACCATCCGATCGGCTGGAACGCCGCGTCATGGGCATTCTGGCTCGCTTCGCATTCGCATCATAAACTAAACCATGCCCATCACCGACGACCGCGCCAATCTGCTTCGCGCCCTGGCCGTCCAGTTCCCCACGCCGGAATCCGCCATCACCGAGGCGGCCGCGCTTCGCGCCAGACTCACGCTGCCCCGCGGTCTCGTGCACGTCATCTCCGACATCCACGGCGAGGATCTCAAACTTCGGCACGTGATCAACAACGCATCCGGCGCACTTCGACAAATCGTCGAGCGAATCCTCGGTGATCGTCTCAAGCCCGAAGACAAACAGCAGTTCCTCAGCGTCTTGTACTACCCGCGAGAGTCCATCAACACGTTCTCCCATCGCATTGTCGCTCGCGGCGATCGATTGGATTGGGTCTATCACACGCTCACGCTGCAGTTCGAAATCGTCCGTCATTTGCGTGCGCTCCATCGTCGCGATCACTTCGAAAAACTGCTCCCGCAACACTACCGCGAGCTCTTCATCGAACTCGGCAGCGGTCAGCGTCCGGATTACATCCGGGAAATGCTCTCCGGCCTCTCCATTCACGATCGTGACTGGGGCGCCGTACGCGCCGGCGCGCGTCTGATCCGGAATCTCTCGTGTGAGGAACTTCTTGTGATCGGCGATCTGGGTGATCGCGGCCCGCGCATGGATCGCGTCATCGAGATCCTCATGCGTCAGCCCAAGTGCAACATCCTGTGGGGCAATCACGACATGCTGTGGATCGGTTCCTACTTGGGACACGAGCCCAGCATGCTCACCTGCCTTCGTTTCAGCTTGCGCTATCGCAAGCTCTCGCAGTTGGAAGAAGGCTACGGCGTCATGATGGCGCCGATCGAGAAACTCGTTCGTCAGGTCTATGCCGATGATCCCGCGGAGCGCTTCATGCCCAAAGGTGAAGGCTTCCGCGACGCCGTCACCGTGGCGCGCATGCAAAAAGCGATCGCGGTCATGCAGTTCAAGGCCGAGGGTCGTTTGATCGCCGCGCACCCCGAATGGAATCTCGAGCATCGCCGGTTGCTGCATCGCATCGATCACGCCGCCGGAACCGTTGATATCGACGGCATCAAGCATCCCATGCTCGATCGCTTTCTGCCGACGATCGATCCCGCCGATCCGTACGCATACTCCCCGGAAGAGCAAGCCTGTGTCGATCGCCTCAAGGAGAGTTTCACGCGTTCGATGAAGTTTCGAGAGCACATGGAGTGGCTCGTCAGTCGCGGCAGAATGTGGACCAAGCGCGATGAAGTGCTTCTCTTCCACGCCTGTGTGCCGGTGGAATCCGACGGCACGCCGCAGACTCTGAAGGTCGACGGCAAGGACCTCAGCGGCAGAGAACTCATGGACGCACTTGGCTCGGTCGTCCGCCGCGCGATGCGAAAGCGATGGTTCGGCATCGACGCGGATGCCGATTGGATCTGGTATCTCTGGGGCGGCCCCAAGAGTCCGCTTTTCGGTAAAGATCGGCTCGCGACCTTCGAGACCTACTTCGTCGCCGACAAGAACGCGCACAAGGAACATAAGAACGCATACTTCGATCTCATGCATGATCCGGATTTCATTCGAAAGATCGGATCCCTCTTCGGTGTCTCCGATGATGTCCTTGTCGTCAACGGTCACGTTCCGGTCAAAGTCGAGAAGGGAGAACAGCCCGTCAAGAAAGGCGGCAATGCGATCACCATCGACGGAGCCTTCAGCGAAGCTTACGGAGATCGGGGATACACCCTCGTGATCAAACCCGACGGCATCGAACTCGCCGAGCACGCGCCGTTTCATGGCGTCGAAGCCGCGATTTCCGACGGCGCGGATATCGTGCCTGTCATCACGTCGATTCGAAAGTCCGCTTCGCCGCGCGCACTGCGTGACACCGACGAGGGACGCCGCATCGCGCGCCGCATC
>JBKDPX010000115.1:0-7208 GCA_046342165.1 Phycisphaerales bacterium
CATCGTCGGATCAACGTAGACGCGCTCGCCGAAGCGAGTGGCGGACAACAACCTGCCTCGACGATCCAGGATGTCACCACGAATCGGCAACAACTTCTTGGTCGTCGTTCGCTCGACGATGTGTTGACGGAGTTCGGTCGAAGGCGCGAGTTGCAACTGCGCGACTCGACCGACCATCACAGCAAGCACCACGACCGAGATGACGCCAACGGTCCAAACCGTTCGACTGAACCACTTGTTGTGGTGCGAATCAGCCGAATGCGATGATTCGGCAGAGGGAGCAAAGGGGTTCATCATCGATCCGCTCCGTTTCTCGATCGGCGATCGGCGGTCTTCTGCGTCTTGGCGCGAGTGGGTTGCGTGACGATTTCCTCGGCATCCGCTTCAGCGACTCTCGCGTCGGTCTCCGACTTCTCGGTCGGCGGATCGAGCGGAGGCAGGGCCAACGGCCTCATCGGCCCTGCTTGTTTCGCAAGATCTTCCACTGCCTGCGGCGTGACACGCGAAGCGATCGCCGTGCGGAGTTGCCACAACCTCCGATCAGCCTGTTCGATGCGCAGTTGGGACTGCGTCACCTCACTGGCGACCTGAAGTCTGCTTTGACGCAAAGACAAAAGCCCGGCAGCAAAGGCGCCGAGCGAGAGAACAACGACTGCAACTTTTACAAACACGCTGCGACTCCTGTTCCTACGGAGACGGCACGTTCATATCGAACGACGATCGGTTCAGTTCTTGGGAAGCTTGAGCACCATGCCGACGCGAACGGCGTCGTTGTTGCCACCGAGCTGGTCCTTGTTGAGTTCAACAAGATCCTTCACGCGGCGAATGCTGCCCAACTCACGACGAGCGATCGCGCTCAGCGTGTCACCGGACTTCACCGTGTAACGACCGGCCGCCGAGGCGCTCGCAACCTTCGAGCTCTTCAACAGAGCCTTCGGCAGTTCCTTGGTCTCGGTCTTCTTCTCGTTGGAAGCGATCGCGCGCTCCGTGGATCCGAGCGTTGTCTTGGGGGTCGCCGGAGACTTCG
Source organism: Phycisphaerales bacterium (assembly GCA_046342165.1). Lineage (GTDB taxonomy): Bacteria > Planctomycetota > Phycisphaerae > Phycisphaerales > UBA1924 > JBEIUO01. The sequence continues at coordinate 1,028 of JBKDPX010000115.1, forward strand.
GTGTCTCGACCTGATCGGACGGGATTGTCAGCTTCGCGCCGATCTTGATCTCGCCGTTCTTGCCGATCACCTTTTGATTCGCCGTTGCGATGCGCTTCCAGTGCTTGGAATCGCCATAGTACTTGCGCGAGATCTTGCTCAGCGTGTCGCCGGCAACGACCGTGTGCGTACGAGCAGCGGACTTCTCGGAGGTGACGGGAGCCGGAGAATTGGCGACCGGCGCGACGGCTGCAGACTCGGTCGAGTTCGCTTCACCGGCGGCATTCGAAGCCTGCCCTGCCGCAGCGCGGCTGAGATCTTCCATTCCATTCGACAGCGTCACCGTGCCGACCATCGGCACGCCCGTCGTTCCGGTACCCGAGGGAACGATGATCGCGTCGTCGCTTTCGATGGCCTGCGCCAACGAAGCATCATCCTGCGACACACCCTGCTGGATCACCATCGGCTGATCCGCCGGTGTGGGAGTTCCCATCGCCACGGGAGCGGCCGTCAGGCTCGTCTCGCCAGGCAATGCGACAGGTTGAGGAACGAGAGCTTCCTTCGGACCTTCAACCGGAACCATCGCGGGGGTTTCAGTGATCGTGCTGGCGAGCTCGGATGTCCGTGCCTTCGAGAGGTGATCCGAGATCAGAACCGTAACGACCAACAACAAGGAAAAACCGACAATCAGCGCGAGCTTCAAGTCCCTGGTCACTTTTCTACCGCCTTGGCACGCGGCGTCTGCCCGGATCGCCGCACACCCTTTAGACCCGACCAACGCGTTGAGCATCCATGCTCTTCAGTCCGCCGGTCACTGCAAGCACCCGCTTTCGCGGATCACTCACTGTAGTTCCCCTCTCCGCAACTTGTCATCAACCGCACACAAACCTGGTCACACATTTCCGATTTTGATCGAGCGCATCTTCGCGGATCTCGACCTCGGATTCACATCAATCTCTGCATCGCTCGGCCCCACACCCTGCTCGCCAACTTCAACCGCCAATCCTGACTTCACCAACCCGCCGAACGTTCGCTTCACCATCCGATCCTCGAGCGAGTGAAACGAGATGACGCAAACCCGGCATCCCGCATTCATCCAACCCATTCGTCCCGCAGCTGCGTCCTCAATTGACTTGAGAAACGCTCCGAGACACCCGAGTTCATCATTCACGGCGATTCGCAGAGCCTGAAACGTCTTGGTCGCAGGATCGATGCCGCTCGTTCGTCCGCCGGGGACCGCGGCTCTCACCGCATCCGCCAACTGCAACGTCGTTGATATCGGCGAAGTCGTGCGGGTTTGCACAAGTTTTCGTGCAATCCTTCCGGCGAACGGCTCCTCGCCGAACTCGCGAATCATGGAGGACAACTCACCCTCCGAGGATCCGTTCACGAGATCCAGCGCACTGATCGGAAGCGACGGATCAAGCCTCATGTCGAGAGGCGCCTCGCGCATGAAGGAAAGGCCTTTCACTCCATCATCCATTTGGTTCGACGAGAATCCCAAATCCGCCAGTACGCCATCGGCCCGCAGCCCCGCCGCGACTAATCGTCGGCCGATATCGGCGAAATTGCCCCGCAAGGCATCTACGGAGACACCCGCGGCTCGGACTCTCTCCGTAGCCCGAGTGAGGTTTTCGGGGTCGACATCATTCAGCACAATCCGCCCTGCGGAACCGACGAGCCCCGCGGCGATCGCCGCATGTCCTCCCAGACCCGCGGTGCAGTCGACATAGACATCGCCCGCCTTGAGTTCAAGGCGCTCAAAGACCTCGGCGGGCATGACCGGGATATGCGTCGAAGGCATGGACTCAGGATAGTGACATCCCGGCGGGAATGTCGCGAGAAGCCTGAGGTTTCAACATCCGGCGTCCCAATCGCTGAAGAACTCGATGATGTCGTCGCCGTCCACGCCGCCATCCTGATTCAAGTCGGCGTCGGCATTGGCTGCATCCCAGAGGCTGAAGTACGCGATGATGTCGTCCCCATCGACGGCGCCGTCGCGATTGGTATCTGACGGGCAGTATGGGCTGGCATGAAATGGCCGCGAAACCGCGAAGAAGATCTTGCCTGATGCATAAATCCGAATGCGCGCGGATGCCGTGTCCACAGCAGGAATCGTGACGGAGGCGGATCCCGTATTTGGGAACGTCCCGAGTTGGTGTTCAAAGGTCACGCCGTTGTCGGTGGAGAGATCGATGAACACTTCGGCGGCATTGATCGGGGCGTTCTGGGTGTTGCCGGTCTCCCATGTCACATTCGCGGCACCGGGAGCGACGTGCGCGCCGGCTGCCGGAGATGTCACGAAAAACCGAGTCGTGCCTTGGGCCACGGTGACATTGACAAAGGATGAAATCTCGCTGGCACCCGCCTGCGGATTCCGATCGCGGACGACGCATCGGAATCGGCGGACTGCATCCGCCACGGTGGGCAACATTTCACCGGGTGTCGGCGCTCCGCTGAGCACATCCGCCATCCTTGGGAAGCTTCTCGTGCCGGACTCCATGGGTGGAAAGATGCGAAAAAGTGCACCCTGGCCATTGTCGAAGGCTCCGTCGCCAACGAGCGGACGGGCGAAGCCCGAATCAAACTGTTCCCAGGAATAGGTCAGCACATCATCGACATCAGGATCCAGTGCGATGGCTGTCAACTCAAAGGGCGTGGAAGGCGGAATGAGTTCGGCGGTCTGAATGGTGATGATGGTCGGTATCTCATTCGTTGTCTGCGTGACCTGATCGCAATTGCCTCCGTTGCCGTTCAGGAAGTTTCTCATCTCGATCAGACTTCCATGGTGAAAGAACGGATCGGCGAACTGCACCACGTTGTCGCTCGGCGGCGCATCACCGACCGGACAACCGCCGGCGTACGCCATCGGCGATGAGCCGGACCCGGCCTCCCACGCGGTATTGAGGTTCACATTGCCCGCACAGCGTCCACGGGTGCCGCTGAAGGTGTGATTTGCACCGAACTGATGGCCGATTTCATGGATGACGACAAGCGCCGCGAATGGGTCGTAGTCACCGCCTCTGGGCATCCCGGACACACCGCCGGCCTTGTTGTTTCCGCAGACCGCGCGCAGATAAGCCACACCGCCGAAGACGCGAGTCAAACAATGCCCGATGTCATAGTTCGCCGAACCGATCGCGCCGTTGAGAACACCCGCGTTCGCGCCGAGTACGGTTCCCGAGCAGTCGCTGCCGCCCGTCCCCCCGCATGTCGCGTTGTAGGGATCGGTCTCCGCATCCGTAAAGATGATCGACTCGTTGTTCGCCACCAGATTGAAGTGAATTCCGAGGTCGGCCTCGTAGATCACATTCGTTCGAGAGAGAACCGTCACAATCGCATTGAGCGGATCGGTGGTGTTCGGCGGATTGCCCTGCAGATCGCAGTGGTAACGACCGTACTCGCCGGTGGTCGCGATCGCGATCCGATAGTCGCGACGAAGTTGCAAGGCACGATCTTGGTACCCGGGATCCTCATGCGGTACGACATCAGCCTCGGTCTCGCAACGAAAGTCCCACTCGCCGGGCAGATCGCGCAGTCGATAACTGATGACATGTCGCGCATCGCGAGCCTGCCACAGGTCGAGCATCCAAGCGCCGCCGCTCGAATGATCCGCCTCGATCAACATGCCCGTCATGCCGCGACGAGTGATTTCGATACGACCGGACGCTCGCAGATCCTCCGTGATGACCTTGAAGGATCGAATCTCCGGATGACGCACGGCCAGCGCAGGCTCGAGCATTGGAGACTCGGCGGCCAAGCAACGAACTTCGCGGCCGTCGGGATCAACTAATGTTACGATCGCCCCGTACTCTCGAAGATGCATATCGAAACGCTCCGTCGGAGCGCCTGCCAAAACCTCGCGCAGTCGATCTTGGTCGACTTCGAGGAGCACACCCTTTGTCGGACGAGGCCCGGGAGCGCCTGTAGCCGCCGGTTCAGCGGGGGCGATTCGAATCTGGCCGAAACTCAGCGTGGCGGCGATTGAACACAGCGAAACAAGCACGACGGAGAACTTCATCATGGACACTCCCGGCGCGAATCACGCCTGAGCGGAGCATACCACACGATGCAAGTCCGGAATCCGCATGACATTCCGCCTTCTCAGACCTTCGTTATCCGACCGTTTCATCCATCCGCTCGTCCCACATTTTGACGTCGCGTCGTTCGCGAATGAACCACCAACCGATCACGAAGGTCAAAAGAGCGATTCCGATCGGATAGATCAGGCCCGCGAACGGAATCCACGGACTCGTCGGAAACTTCGATGCCGCTACCCCGCTGATCCATGTGCCTGCGAAGGGGACCAACCCGCCGAACACGCCGTTTCCGATGTGATACGGAAGGCTCATGGATGTGTACCGAATGCGCGTGGGGAACATCTCGACGAGAAACGCCGCGATGGGCCCGTACACCATGGTCACGAAGGTCACGAGGATGCACACAAGCGCGAGAATGATCACGAAAGGCCCGTTTCCCAACACGACCTCGGTTGTCGACTTGGTGACTTTCGCGCCATCAGGACCGATCCGATCCACTACGGTCGTCTTCGAACGCGTGCCGTCGGTGTACTCCTGTGTCGTCACGGTTGTGTTCAGCGTGACCTGTTCTGTGTCACCCGCCTGGGTCACCGAAACGATCGGAGTGCCGCTCGGCGTCTTGCCGCTAAGCACGCCTTGCGCGTAGATGCCTTTGAAGATCGGGACATACGCGAGAGCGGCGATCAGACATCCTGCGAGTATGATCGGCTTGCGTCCGATTCGATCAGACAGCGATCCCATAATGACGAAGAACGGCGTGGCGATGATGAGCGCCGCGCCGATGATGATGTTGCTCTGAACCAGCTCGATGTTCAACGTCTTTTGCAGGAAGAACAGTGCGTAGAACTGACCCGTGTACCACACCACGCCCTGCCCCGCCGTCGCACCGAATAGCGCGATCAGCACATACTTGAGGTTCGTGATATTTCCGAAAGACTCCCGGATGGGATTTTTCGCGCCTTTGCCCGAAGCCTTCATCCGTTGGAAGATCGGACTCTCCTTCATACGCAAGCGCAGCCAATAGGAAAACACCACCAGCACGATGGAGAGCAGGAACGGGATTCTCCACCCCCACTGCGAAAACTCCTCGGCGGACATCGACAGGCGGCAGGACAGAATCACACCGAGTGCGACGAATAGACCAAGCGTGGCGGTGGTTTGGATCCAACTCGTCCAGTAGCCTCGCTGACCATCAGGGGAGTGCTCCGCGATATATGTCGCGGCGCCGCCGTATTCACCACCCAACGCAAGCCCCTGAAGCACGCGAAGCACGAGCAAGACAATCGGCGCCCAAATCCCGATCTCGGCGTATCCCGGCATCACACCGATGGCGAACGTCGCGCCTCCCATGATGAGGAGCGTCACAAGAAATGTGTGCTTTCGACCGATGACATCCCCGAGCGCACCAAAGAAGATCGCGCCAAACGGGCGCACGGCAAACCCAATCCAGATCACCGCAAGAGTCTTCAGGAATCCGATCAGGCCTTCGGAGGTCGGGAAGAACTTGTCCGACACCACGGTCGCCAATGCCGCGAAGATGTAAAAGTCATACCACTCGATCAAGGTTCCCGCGCTGGAAGCGCTGATGATGCTCCACAACTCGCGTTTTGAAACCTGACCGTGCCCCGCATGATCTGATTGCTCTTGCATGCCGCAAGTTTAGCGGAAAAGAAAAAGGGGGGCGCCGGGCACGCACACAAGAGCGCAAGCGCACCACGACACCCCCACTTTCCAATCGCTCCTCCGAGAACCGGAGGAGCGCCCCTCTTTCGAATCTTGATGACTTCTAATATCGGAATGAGTCTAGCTTACATTGCACGACGATGATGAGATTTTCTGTTCTTCACTGACATCCAGATGTCAGCGACTGAAACCGGCAATCCGAACGAATACCTACAAACAAGCGCTTTCGAGAGATAAAACGGAGTAGGAATCAATCGTGCGACAATTTTGAGGTGAATGTTCCGCAGCCTGCGCTGCGATAAGCGCTTCTGCTCGGGTGCGGAGTCGCTTCCGAGGTATACTGCGGGCGAGGGTTTCGAACCGGAGCACGATTTTGGATGATGCACAAACAACCATCGCCGAACTGAAATCCATGATGTCGCAGTTCGTCGCCGAGCGGGACTGGGGCCGGTTTCATGACCCCAAGAGCGTCGCAATGG
>JBKDPX010000116.1:0-6215 GCA_046342165.1 Phycisphaerales bacterium
TGTCTGCACAGACTCCCCGACGGCTATCGCATGATCGTCGCACGGGGCGGTAAAGATCCCGCTGTGCTCGAGGCGCGCCCCGTCCCTGAGGGCGATCGAGCCGCGATCCTTAGCGCCGTGAGTCGCTATGGCGCCTCTCGCGTCGTCCGCGTGCTGCCGGGCTCCGCGGCGCTCTGCCGAACGGTCCCATCACCTTCGGCCTCTCCGGATCAAATCGCCTCTGCGCTGAGCCTACTCGCCGAAGCGGAACTCCCTGACACGATCGGGGCCCACCGTCGAACGGGCGGACTGATTCCAGGAGCTCCCGGGACTGCGCTGCTCTCGGGCTGGATGTTCGGCGACGCTCCGCAAGCCTTCGGCGAGCATGAGGAGAACTTCATCGCGCTTCCCGCGGCGCTGGTCGCACTCGTCGGTCAGCAAGGTGGCGCGATGTATGTCGATCGGAGCGATGGAGTGATCTGTTTCGCATCGGTCGCCGACAAGCAGGCAAACATCGGCGCGGCGATGGAAGATCCCGAATGTTGGAACGATCGAGTTCGCGCACGCGCGGCCAAACTGGGACTCGCATCCAGCGGCGCGGATCGACAACTATTGATTGACTCTGCGACGATCGATCGAATCGCAGGACAAGTCTCCGGCGCTCGCACGGATCAACCGTGGATCCAGGAATATGGCCTTGCACTGGGTGCGGCGATACTCGCTTCGTCCTCGGATCCGGGCGTTCGTTCTCATGTTCGAATGACAGCCGTCGCACCGAAGATCAAAGAGCACCCCGCGATGACTGTTGCGCGTCGCTTCGCGGATCGCAAGTTCGCGATGCGAATGACAATCGTCGGTGCGCTGATTCTGCTCGCAGGGCCTTTCGTGTTCCAGTCGTTGCGACTGCAACTGCTGACATCCCGAACGGCGACTCTCGACAGCAGTCGCGAAAGCCGTGAACTTCTACGCAAACGCGCGGCGTTGTTCGCGCAGTTGGATAATGCGAAAACCGGACGGCTCCCGATGACGAAACTGCTGCACGATGTCGCGGTGGTCGCACCGGTCGGAGTCGCGGTTCCGAACATCCGAATCTCTCCGGAGCAAGGCATCTCGCTCCAGGGAACTGCGGACAAGGACGAGCTCGTCAATGTCTACCAAGCGAATCTCACGCAAACCAAGCTCTTCGCGAATGGAAAATTGAATCGCAAAGACAAGAACGACAAGGGAGTCGAGTTCGACATCAGTGCGGACATTGTCCAGCCGCATCTGGCGGTCAAAGGCGAAGACTTCGCCTCGCAAACGATCGCGGTTCGCCTCTACGGCGAGGGCGCGTTGAACACGCAAGCGGCGCCAACGACCGAACGCCGCTCGACGAGCGATCGCACGCGCCGGCGTGAGACGGAACAAACCCAAGGCGACGATTCGCGACGCCCCGCGCCATCGGAACCGGCTACGCCTCCCCCGCCGCTCACGGATGAGGAGATAGCAAAGATGGATCTCGCGACGGCACGCAAGGAGTTCACGACGCGAGTCGCGTATCCGCAAAAGAATCGTGGCATTGATGCGGCGACCAAACAGCGTCTTCAGGACGAGGTCACAAAGTTGAGAGCCAAACTCTCGGGAGGCGGATCATGAATCGCCTCATCGAACGTTGGAAGCAGCAGCCTCGATCGATGCAGTGGGCGATTCTCGCCGCACTCGGGCTCGCGGCGTTTTACGGCCTTGTCGATCCGCTTCTGGAAGCGACAGAGAAGGTGAAATCTCGCGCTGACGCCAAAGCCGCGATGCTCGATCAGTATCAGCAGAATCGTCAGGCGCTCGAAACCGCGGACAAAACGGTGGCGCTCGGAGTCAGTCGATTGGGAAACATCGAGATGCCGATCGAGAGTGAATCCCGAGCCGTCGATTTCAATAGCATGATCGACGATGTGCTCTCGCGACAAGACCTCGGCGATCGCAGCAGCACTTCCCGAACCGTGCCGTTGGGCAACAACTCGGCGCTTGCGGGAGTGATTGATGCGTCGCTGAAGGTGGATCGTCTGGTGACCGAACTTCAGTTGACAGGCCAACCGGAAGCCATCGCACAGATCATCGCCGATCTCGAGCGCAACCCGTTGGTCACCACGATTTCGCGAGTCCAGATGCGCAAGGCGGAGGGACGCGACTCGGGTCGGAACATCCGGGCCTCGATCTCTGTTGAAACATGGGTGCTTTCTAAGAAAGGACGCGCGAAATGAGCGAACCTTTCAATTCCAAACACGCGCTGAGAATCATGAAGGCTCCGGGGACGATCGCTCTCGCACTGACAGCGGTCGGCGCATGGATTCTGCTCGGCGGGCTTTTCGATGTCGCTTCAGTCTTGGTCATATCCAAGCCCAAGCAACTTGAATCCCCCGCAGTCGATAAAGAGCAATCCGCGAAACGTGCATCGCAATACGAATCTTATCTCGCGCAGATCAACGGTCGAAGTCTGCTCGTTACTCCGGCACCGCCATCCAAGGGTGCACCCGTTCCCGAGGAAGAAGAGGAAGACCCGCGTCCGACCGTGTACGGCGGGCCGTCTCTAACAGCCATGATGCTCGACAGCGCCTGGTTTTCCGATGGCTCACGCCTTGTGGCGGGCGGCCCCGGCAAGGGCGACCTTCGTGTGATTTCGCTCAACCCGCCGTGGGATGTCAAAGTCGAATGGAAGGGTGTCGAATTCAATGTCCCGTTGTTCGACAAGAACAAAGTCGTCTTCAAAGACGATGCGACCGTGAAAAGCACAGACAACAAGTGAACGAACCGATCACCACACGCTCCCTGAGAGGATTGCGACATGTTTGAAGTCCGTAAGAACTCGATGACGCTGAATCTTTGTCTCGCCGCAGGTCTGTGCCTCGCGACGACCTCCTTTGCGCAAGAAGCCGCGGAGAAAGCCACGGAATCCGCAGCCAAGCCTCGTGTGCTGGACGGACCGCCGGCAGCGCTGGCCTTCAAGAATGAGACCGTTGAGCGCATCGTGCCTTTCATCACCGAGGTGACGGGCAAAGTCGTGATTCCTCAACCTGATGTGCTGACCCGCAAGATCACCGTGCTGTGCCAGCAACCGATCCCGCGCGAACGCGCACTCGACATGTTGATCCTGGCGATGTATCAAAACGGAATCACTGTGGTCGAGGGGCCGACCGTCGTGACCCTGCGCGACATTGGTGAAGTCATCCGTCAGGATGTTCCAGTGATCGGTCCGGATGAATCGGTGCTGAATCGATCCGACATGGGGACGGTGGTTGAGAAAGTCTTTCCGCTTCGCAATCTGACCGCCGAAAATGTCGGCGACATGCTCAAAGATGTCGTTCCGGATTTCGCGAAGCGCAGTGTCGATGAGGAATCCAATCAAATCGCCGTCATTGGCAACATCGGCCTCCTGCAGCGCCTCGAGCGGCTGATCACCGCCTTGGATCGCCCCTCCGCGGGCGCCCTGCAAACCCGCACGTACCTGCTTCGATACTCCGACGCGGAACTGATTCGAGGCAATATCGAACAACTTTTCGCCGGAGGAAGCACGACATCCTCGCAGAATCGCAATCGAACGAACAATCAAAACAATCAAGGCGGCGGCCGCGGTGGATTTGTCTTTCCGGGAATGCAATCAGGCGGCGGTACCGAAGGGGCTGCAGCCGCGACCAACAGCGAGGTTCGCGTCACGGCGAACACCCAGCAGAATTCGGTGACAGTCGCAGCCGACCCCGCGATCCTTGACCAAATCGCCACGCAGATCACGGAGTACTGGGATCTCCCCGTGCGCATGGAGACGGTGATTCCCAAGACATACGAACTGCAAAACACCGATCCGATCAAGATGAAGACGTTGCTCGAAGGTCTTTTCGGAAGCGCCTCGGGCGGAGGAACGACCACCACCGTTGCAGGTGGCGGAGGCAACCGCGGCGGCGGTCAAACGACCACTACGACATCCGGCGCCGCACAGGGCGTCGGCAGACTTGCGGGTCAGTTCTCGTTCGAAGCGATTCCCGACACGAGCCGACTTGTCGTCGTCTCCAAGAGTCCGGACAACATGGCGGTGATCGACAAGATCATCGCGGACCTCGACAAGCCGCAGACGGCGGGTCTGCCGCTGATCATCGAGCTGAAGCACGCATCCGCCGAGGATCTCGCGGAACAACTCAACGCGCTGTTGTCTCAAGACGGGACGCTCGCGCAGATTCAACGCGCAAGTTCGGGATTAAGCGAAGATGCTTCCAGCGCAAGTCCGTTTGCGACGGCGACAACCACAACCGGCACCGACGGCGGCACCACGAACGAAGTGACTTCCGCCGGAACGCTTCGATTCTGGTGGGAACGCTCTCGGCCACCCACGGATCGCCGCAACGCTTCCAACCTTGTCGGCCAGTTGCGCATCGTGCCCGTGTGGCGACAAAACGCGCTGATGGTTGTGGCGCCGCCGGAGTATCGTCAGTCCGTCGCGGATCTTGTTTCGCAACTCGATAAACCCGGACGTCAGGTTCTTCTCTCGGCGATCGTCGCCGAAGTTTCCGCCGAGGATGCCAAGAGCTTCGGAATCCGTTGGTCGAGCCAACAGATCAACCCGACGAATCCCGACAACTCGATTTCCATCGGCAACAGCGCCGAAGGCACACGCAACAACTTCGCGACGAGCTTGTTCGATACTTCGGTGTTGAACACCGATGTCAATCTGAATGTGCTCTTGCAAGCACTGGCGCAGAAAACCGATGTGTCGATCCTCAGTGAACCACGCATCTTCACGAGCGACAACCAGGAAGCCGAGTTCTTCGATGGCCAGGACATCCCGTTCATCACGGACTCTCAGACAAACCAGGAAGGCAACCTCGTTCAGTCCTTCGACTACAAGGCCGTCGGCATTCAAATGCGAATCAGGCCTCGCATCACTGTGAAGCGCGATGTGGACCTCAAGGTCAACCTTGAACTTTCATCGATCGTGCCGGGCGAAACACTCTTCGGAGGATTCGTCGTGGATCGTCGTGAAACCACGACTCAACTCATCGTGAAAGACAAACAGACGATCGTCATTTCGGGCATCCTGCGCTCCGAAGACTCCGATGTCGAGTACAAGGTGCCGCTCCTCGGCGATATTCCGCTTCTCGGATACCTCTTCAAGAGCAAGGAGCGCACGAAGAAGAACACCGAACTCCTCGTGTTCATCACTCCGGTCGTGGTCGACAACACCGATCAATCCGACGGGCTCAATGCACCGTACACGGAACGCTTGAAGGCGCTTCGTGGCGAACTTGATCCTGAAAACAAACATCAGATGTCGAACGACCCCGCCGAACCCGCGCCGACGGAATCGGCCCCGGCCTCGACGGAGAACAAGTCCGAGTAACACGATCGATCCCATGCGTGTACGACACACACTTCTCGTTGTACCCGTCTTGCTTATGCTCGGAGCCTGCGTCGCCGAGCGGGAGTCGTCCCGTCGCGGCACGAAGGTGACCCCACAGACAAGAGTCGCGGAACCGACCGCTCGACCTGCTCCCACACTTCCAAGCGGGCCGATCGCGTCCCCGGCGAAGGGTCGGACGACGATCTCGCGCGTCTCCGTGAATGTCGCCCCGATCGGCGAGATCGAGTACAACGGCCTTCAACTCCCGCTGATCTCGCCCGATGGCAAAAAAGCGGTTTCTCAACTCGGCACCGCTCCCGCATGGGAAACGCTCATCGGTGAGGTTGACGCACCCCCGGCGCCTGCGGCAACTTTTCTCGCACACGCGTTGAGTCGTGAGGGCTTGAAACTGATCGAGTGGATCGAACAACCGCAATCGGGTGTGTTGCTGGGTCGCATGGCGGATGACGAGGGCTTTCTGATCGAATGGCCGCGCGAAGACGGGAGTCGCTGGATCGGAAAGACCAACTGGGCGACGGGTTCAACGCAGTGGCTTGTGCAAGGTGCGGACTACGCGATGCATGGCGTGCTTACCCCATCCGGCGAGTTGATGTTTGCGCGCCGCTCCATCACGGACAACCGCATCGCGCTCGTCGTGCGTTCGCGAGACGGCTCTGAAATCGTTCGTTTCGCAGACGACGGCGACTATCTGGCGCCGCTTCCATATATGGCGGAGGATTTGGTGTACGCGCTGAGAGCTTCCTCGCGAGGTGTCGATGTCGAAGCAATTCGCCTTCGGCGAAACGGGGAAACCGCCGCGGCGTTTGGCAGCACCCTCGCCCGTCAGAATCTCACCGGCGAAGCGTCGCTCGCA
>JBKDPX010000117.1:0-3717 GCA_046342165.1 Phycisphaerales bacterium
GGCTGTAACGGGAGCCCAACCGCTCACGGGGTTCGGCTTTCAAAATCGGTGCTTTCTCGTGCATACGTACTCCAATCTCACTGAATGAACAAAACGAACATTAACGTTTCGCGCCCGCCGCCGTGATCAGATTCGCCACGAGCTTCGCCGTGATGGGAACGCGTCCTTCGTCCTTGCGATCCTGACGGCCGTATCCGAAGTACGGCGTCACGACCGTGATTCTCATCGCACTCGCGCGACGCAAGCAATCGAGGAAGATCAGCAGTTCCATCAAATTGTCGTTGACGGGCTCGCTGGTCGAGAGAATCACGAAGCAATCGCGACCGCGAACATCTTCATCAAGCTTCACGATCAATTCGCCGTCGGGGAAGCCGACGGTCGACGCCATGCCCATCGGAATGCCGAGGTGATGACACACGCGCTCGGTGAGCACTCGGGAGTTGCGTCCCGCGAAGACCTTCATGCCGTTGCCGCCTGATTGCATGGTCTCAGTTCCTCCCTGCGGGTTCGTGCCGTTGGTGTGATACCCCATCGACGCTCGACTTTGACCGCTCCTTGAAGACAGCATCGACATGCGCGAGGTCCTCCGGCGTGTTGATCGAAAGAACATCCTGAGGCGGCACGGCTTCGATGACTTCCACCGTGTTTCCGGCTTTGAGCAGCAACTCAGGTACGTCAGTCAGGTAGTACTCGCCGCTCAACGCGTTGCGCGTGACACGCTTGAGCGCGTCAAAGAGCGAAGCGATATCGAAGCAGTAATAACTCGGATTCACTTCGCGAATGCGAAGCTGATCGGGCGTGCAGTTCTTGTGCTCGACGATCGCGACAAAGCGCCCCGACGCATCACGGGCGATTCGCCCGTAACCCGTCGGATCGTCAATCACGCTCGTGGCCAACGTCGCCGCGGCGTTCGACGCGTCATGACGCTCGAGCACGGTCTTCAACGTTTGTGCGCGAATCAACGGACCATCGCCGCACAGCACGAACGTATCGCCTTGCTGACCTTCAAAGTGCTTCGCGGCGCACTGCACGGCGTGACCGGTTCCGAGCTGTTCATCTTGCACCGCAAACTCAACTTGCGGATAAGACTTCAACGCCTCGCGCACGAGTTCCTGCTTGTAGCCAACAACCGCAACGATCTTGCGACACCCCGCGGCGATGCAGGCGTCAACGACGGCGCAGACCATCGGACGACCGCCGATCTCGAAGACCACCTTCGGGAGATCGGATCGCATGCGCGTGCCTTTGCCCGCCGCGAGAATGATGGCACAGGGTGCGGAACTCATGCACTGCTGTCGCTCGATTGTTCAACCGCCGGCCTCTCGACAGCGATACCGCCCGAGGCGGGAAAGCTGGTCGACCTGGACTCGAACCAGGACTAACAGAACCAAAATCTGCTGTGCTGCCGATTACACCATCGACCAAGCGGTTGTCGGCTTCAGACACCGACGAATCGAACGATCTTCCTCCGTCTATCGATGCACCCGAAGGTGACATCAGGTTCAGCGGAACTCATCTTCCGACGGACCGCCGAACCGAGCAACACGCTCGATAAGGAACCGGAGGCCGCGGCACTACTGCCCCACTTCGATTTCGCACGCGAAATCACCCGGGGGCGGAACTGGACAGTCCATCAAGCCGCGATGGGAATGCCCTCAGCCGCGCCTCGGCCGCTTTCGCGGCGTCCGTCACGGCAGGTCCCGTTGGGGGTAGAAGTTTAGTTCGCTCGAACTCGGAGTCAACGCCTCTCGAGAGGCCTTTGAAGCCATCATTGTCCGGTTTCGGCAATCTCGGAATCATTCAGATCGATCTTGAGTGCGTCCTGGCTGATCGTCTCGTAACAACTCGCCAGCAGGCCCACCAAAGGGAACTTGGCTGACTGAAAGGGGCTGGGGCCAAGGCGCCTCAGAACCGCATGGCTGAGCTGGGGTGCCTCGACCGGAAAGTCGAGGGCTTGGAATTCCGGGCCGAGTTCCCAAAAGCGCGCGACTTCCTCCTCAAGCGCTCGGGTCGGCACATCGCTGACGCCCGCGATGCGCTGGCCATACACGGGAGTTGCGCCGGAGGACGCGCTGACGACCGCGCGGCGTTGACGGATCCGATCAAGCAATTCCGGACCCTCGACGCCTCGCAATTGGAACATCAAGAACGGTTCCGACGACAACTTTTGCCCGAAGATGTGCGCAACACAGCACACGTGCTTGCACCAATGCCCATGCCCGCCCGCCTGGGACTTGTCGCGATAATCAGAACATGTACAACTTACATCGAGATCCTCCGCGGATGCCGGAAAGAGATTCAGCCCCAGCGGCACGAATGCATCCTCGATGTTTGAAGGCATTTCACCCGAGAGCAGTTTCGCGGCGTAGGCTCCGCCCTCGGTCAATCTGCTCACGATACCGTCCCACTGTTCAGCGCTGAAGGCCTGAAATCGAAACTGCGTCGTGTACGCATAGGTCGCGCGCCCCTGAACAAGCGCATCGATGTGTCCCGAGGCGAACGTGACTCGCTTGGTCTGCCCCGTCTGCGCGTACTCCAGTCCCTCTTTCAACTGCTCACCGCCTGCCGCAACTTCGATCAATCGCGCCCAACGCTGGGCGGCCCAGCCAACAGCATCCGATCCGTCGATCTTGATGCCTCCGCGTACGCGACGCGGCCGAACCAACGGCGGCTTCGGCGCGGGCATCGGGCGATTCTGAGGTGCACCGGAATCAGGAGAAGGTGAGGGTGGAGTTGAGTTCGGGTCCAAGTTCATAGGGTTCGCGAGTCGCGGCGGATTATCAAGCGCACATCGCGAGATCATCTGGCAAAGAAGTCTTTGAGGAAGTCTTTCAGCCCCTCACGAAACCCCGGCTTGGGCGGTGGCACAGCAGCGGGATCGGCGCCGCCTTGAGGCGATACTTCGGCTTCCGAGCGCTTGTCAGGAACTTTGCCCGCGAGGCTGTACTTCACGAGCCACAGACAGTTCACGCAACGCCCTGTGACGGGCTCTCCCTTGAGACTTCGACCGCAGGAGGCGCAATTCAAGTCCGTGTCGACCCTCTCGATATGGAGTTGTTCCGCGGCGGTCTCGATCGCACTTCCTGTTTTCTTTCGTGAATCGGCGAGTGTTCCGATTCTGTCGTAGTAGCTCAACTCGTGGGATTTGCCGGAAGTCTCGCCGCGGGTTTTAAAACTGCGAATCGCGCTGATGAGCCTCGGAAGTTCCTGTTCACCTTTTGTTTTCGATGCGACAGCGGGTCCGAGCGCATCGAAGGCTTCTTCGATCGCACGGGCGAGATGCCGCGCGCTTTTGTATCTGTAGATCGGATTCTTGTTCGTGCATCTTTCGATGAGGCATGCGATGTCCGGGTCCATGCCGCTGAGAAATTCCGCCGGAAGCTGTTTGTTTCGGTGCGCGTCTTCGAGTTCATCAACATCGCCATCGAAAGGCATTCTGCCGGTCAGCAATTCGAATAGCACGATGCCGAGCGCATAGACATCGCTCCGCGCGGAGACTTGCCGATCCCACATTTCCGTGGCCATGTACGAGGGTGTGCCTGCCACGGTAGGAACGGTGAACTGCAATTCCTCACTCGAGCGAAAACACGCCAAGCCGAAATCCGTAAGAACCGGCTTCGCATCCGGCGAAAGCAAGATGTTGCTGGGCTTGATGTCGCGGTGGACGACACCGTTGTCGTGCAATTCCGCCGTCGCCTGACACAGACGCTCCATGAT
>JBKDPX010000118.1:0-5030 GCA_046342165.1 Phycisphaerales bacterium
GCGTTGTATCGCGGCGGAAAACGCGAGACATACTGGTTGGAATTGACTGTGCATGATGATGTGCACGATACGGACGCGCAGGATGCCAAGCCTGCGGAAGCGGATGCGAAGTGAATCTTGCGGAGGGACGCCTGCGAATCCTGCAGGCAATCAAGGGTCGGTGACCTTCAGAAAGGAATTGATATGAAAACGAATCTCATGTTTGCGGCTTTGATGACGGGAGTGATGGCATTCAACTGCGCCGCGCTGGCGCAAGAAGAGTCCAAGCCGGAGAAGACGGAGCAGGGCGAGCAGCGCCAGGAGAAAAAGCGTGAGAAGGCCCGAGATCGCGGTGACAAGGCCTCGACGCCCACGGTCAAGGTCGGCGATACCGCCCCGGAATTCAAACTCACCGACACCGACGGCAAGGAGCACACGCTCTCCGAACTGACGAAGTCCGGCAAGATCGTCGTCATCCAGTGGTTCAACGCGCAGTGCCCCTTCGTGAAGAAGCACTACGGCGATGCCGGCAACACCTTCAACGACATCCACACCAAGTACGCTTCGAAGGATGTCATGCTCGTCGCGATCAACAGCAACGCCGACGGAATGCAGGGCAGCGGAACGAAGCTCAACGCGCAATACAAGACGGATTGGAAGATCGAGTATCCCATCCTGATGGACCCGACCGGCGAGACCGGCAAGGCCTACGGCGCGAAGAACACCCCCGCCATGTACATCGTGGGCAAGGATGGCAAGATCGCCTACATGGGTGCGATCGATGACGACAGCGGCGCCGACAAGCCCGGGAAGACAAACTACGTCACGAACGCGCTTGATCAAATGCTCGCGGGCGAGACGGTTTCGACCCCCAGCACTCGTCCGTACGGTTGCAGCGTGAAGTACAAGAAGTGATCGACAGTTGCTCGAAAATCGAAGGCCCGGACACCATGTCCGGGCTTCTTTTCTTTTCCGCCGGTTCACTGCGTCGGGTGTCGCGCACCGACTCGGCGATCTACGCTTGATCATGAACTTTTCAGGCATGACGGACCTTCTGCTGGTCGTGTTCGGATTCAGCATGCTCGTGGTCATTCACGAGTTCGGCCATTTCGCGGCGGCGCGTTGGGCGGGCGTGCGCGTGTACGCATTCGCCGTCGGATTCGGACCGGCGCTGATCTCATTTCGCAAAGGGATCGGTCTGCGCGCGGGTTCGAGCGAAAGGGAGTATCTGGGCCGCGTCGAGACGAAGTCAGACCAAGGCCTCAGCGCGACGGAGTATCGATTCAATCTGCTGCCTTTCGGCGGCTATGTCCGCATGAAGGGGCAAGATGACATGGATCCCGGCGCGACGAGCGACGATGCGGATTCGTATCAGCGCTGTCTGCCTTGGAAACGCATGGTCATCATCAGCGCCGGGGTGATCATGAACCTCATCACCGCGGTTCTCATGTTTATCTTCGTCTTCATGACGGGATTGCGGATCGATGCGCCGGTGATCGGATTCGTCGCGCCGAATTCACCCGCGGCCGCTGCAGGAATCCAAACCGGTGATCGCGTTCTCCGCATCGATGGAGGCCGAGCGAACTCGTTCAACGACATCGCGGTCGCCGCGGCGTTGGCGTCCAAGGGTGAATCGATCCGATTCGAAATCGAACGCCCCGGCGAATCCGCGTCGAGAACCTTCGACCTGGTTCCCGCGTCGATCGCCGAGGGCGAAATGCCGACCATCGGCGTCACTCCCGCCGCAAGTCCTCGCGTAGTCGAGTCGAAATCGCCTGACGAGAGAGCGGCGATCGAAGAGATGCTGAAATCGCTTGGGTTGGAGGGCGTGCAGCCTGGAATGCGATTGATCGGTGCAGGTGATATCAATGTCGGCGAGTACGCCGATGTCATTCAGGATGCGTGTCGACTTTCCGCCGGCGCTACGGTTCAACTTCGATTCATCGATGATGCAACCAACACCCATGTCACGGAATCGATCGCGCCGATCGCGGAAATGTGCGCGGGTGAGTCGCGCCCGGATCGTCATACTCGAATCGCCGTTGCTCACATCGCCGGCATCGTGCCGGTGATGAAGGTCGGGCCTCTCGAAGAGAGCGCACCGGGATACAAAGCCGGTATTCGGTCCGGCGACATCTTCGCACGCATCGGTGAAGTTCGGTTTCCATCGATGATCCGCGGCACCAGCGAGATCCGTGCGAAGCACTCACAAACCGTCGAAATCGAAGTTCTGCGTTTAACCTCAGACGGCACCCGGCAGTTGATCTCCCTCGGCGCCGTGCCCGTTGACTCGGCCGGCCGCATCGGCATCGCGATCGAACCCGCTGTTCAAGAGATCGCGATCGCCGCCGCAACTCCGCCGGAATTCGTGGATCGCACAGGGAATCCGATCCTCGCTTCCCAAGACGGACCGTTCGGCCGCGAGCCGGTGAAGATTCTGCGTGTCAACGATGTCCCCGTCAGCGATTTGATTGAGGTCCGCAGCGCCCTGAAGTCAATCGTCGCCGGCGGAGCAAGGGAGGCCAAGCTCACGATTCGATCAGCAACGGATGAATCAGCGGTGGCGATCGAGCACACCCTAACCATCAGTGATGAAACCGCGCGTGAACTCGAGCGTATCGCTTGGGCGAGCCCGTTCGGAACGGCCATTTTCGAAAGAGCGCAGACGACACTCAAAGCGACCGATGTATTCGAGGCGATTCGCATGGGATTCTCAGAAGCGCATCGCGCGATGATGCAGGTTTACATCACCTTCGCACGATTGTTCGAAGGAACCGTCCAGGTCCAGGACCTCAAGGGCCCCGTGGGCATCGCGCATATCGGAACGCTGATCGCCGGTAAGGGCTTGATCTGGCTGGTGTTTTTCTTCGCATTGATCAGCGTCAATCTCGCGGTCGTGAACTTTCTTCCGCTCCCCATCGTGGACGGGGGACAGTTTCTGCTCATCCTCTATGAAAAGCTGCGAGGCAAACCCGCTCCGATCGGGTTCCAGAACGCGATGGCGGTCGCAGGCCTGGTTCTGATCGGATCGCTCTTTCTTTTCATTACATTTCATGACATCAGGAATCTCTTCGGACTTCCGTGATGATTATCTTCCTCGTCGGCCTCATCATCTTCTGCACAGCGCTGCCCACGGTGACTTATCGCGGTCTCATACGCCCGCCGCGAAGAACATACGCCAGCGCCGTCGCGCGAGGTCGTCCGGGGGATCCCGGAGAGATCAGCCCGGCTGACGGAGGTCCGCTTGAGTTTCGAGAGTGGGAGTTTCAATCTCGTGGCGTGACGCTCAAGGTCTGGGATGTACGCGGAGAATGCGACAACGGTCCGTGTTTTGTGATGACACATGGTTGGGGAGACTCGAAAGTCGGCGCTCTGAGCAGGATCGCGGCGCTCCGCTCCCTCGGATCAAGATTCATCGCTTGGGATCTTCGCGGACACGGCGAATCGGGCGGTTCGAGCACCCTCGGCGCCATCGAACACGATGACTTGATGCAACTCATCACGCAAATCCGCACGGAGTCGCCGTTGGTGCTCATGGGGTGGTCCATGGGTGCCGGAATCTCGATGGAAGTCGCCGCGCGACATCCAATCGGCGTCCATGCCGTCGTCTCGGAAGCGCCCTACCGGTTGGCGGTGACACCCGCTCGCAACATGCTGAAAGGCATGGGATTGCCTGCGGGCCTGAATCTTTCGACCGCGCTGCGCATCATCGGCATGTGCTCCAAGCGCAGTTTCTTCGGTGGCGATCCGCAGCCGTTTGATCGTTGCTTTTGGAGCGGCGCACTGACATGTCCGCTCCTTGTGCTCCATGGCGACTGCGACGAAATCTCTCCGATTGAAGATGGTCGGGATATCGCGGGCGCGGCAAAGCGCGGCACCTTCGTGACCATGGAAGGGATCGGGCACGACGGGATGTGGACCAATTCGACCAGCCGCGAAATCGGCCTGCGATCAGTCCGCGACATGCTTCCGGCACCTTGATGCTCTGAGACTTCTACCATAACGAGATGAGAAGATCCCCAACAGTCGACGCCGTTATGGTTTCCGAACGTGCGGCAACGTTCACGAAGCGATCGATCAAGAACGCTTCGAAAGCCGCGGCGCTGAGATTGGGATTGTCGATGCTCGATCTGACGACGCTCGAGGGCAAAGACTCGGCGGAGAAGGCGAGAGCGCTCTGCCGCAAGGCCGTTCGACCGTTCGATCAAGATCAATCCGAGTTGGGTGAGCGACTGCCCTCCTGTGCTGCGGTATGCGTGTATCCGGCGCTGGTATCGGTGTGCAAGCGTGAGCTCGCCGGCTCGAACGTCAAGGTTGCAAGTGTCGCGACGGGCTTTCCGAGCGGGCAGTATCCGATCGATGTGCGAGAAGAGGACACTCGTCGTGCGGTGGCTGACGGCGCCGACGAGATTGACATGGTCATCAGTCGCGGCGCGTTCCTCGAGGGTCGCTATGACCGAGTTGCGGATGAGATCACGCGGATCAAACTCGCTTGTCAACGGCCTGACGGGACGGCCGCCCATTTGAAGGTGATCCTGGAAACAGGTGAACTAGAGACTCTGGATCAAGTGCGACTGGCGAGTGATCTCGCGATCGAAGCGATGGAAGCCGCGGGATTGCCCCCCCACGCGCACGGCGCGGACTTCATCAAAACCTCGACTGGAAAGGTGCAGCCTGCCGCGACGATGCCGGTGACTTTGGTGATGCTCGAAGCGATTCGCGACTGGTACTTGAAGACGGGCAAACTCATCGGCATGAAGCCCGCGGGCGGCATCAGAACGGCGAAACAGAGTGTGCAGTATCTCGTGATGGTCAAAGAGACGATGGGGCCGCTGGCTGTCCCCGGTTTTGATGAAGTGAACGGGAACCCGTGGCTGACGCCTGACTACTTCCGTTTCGGCGCGAGCGCGCTTTGCAACGACATCCTTCGCCAAATCGTGAAACTGAAAGGCGGCCGATACATGGCCGGCTACGACTTCTCAGAGGCGTGAAATCCGACCTCAAGTCGGTTAGACTCTCGACATGAGATCATTCGCTCGATTCGCTTTCAT
>JBKDPX010000119.1:0-4295 GCA_046342165.1 Phycisphaerales bacterium
TCGCGACACTCGCCGGTTCCACCGGCGCGTTCGCGCAGATCGATCCGTCGGTCACGACGCCGGTTGGTTACTACGTCCTGCTCGGCGCCTCCGATGCGGAGATCAACACGATTCGAGCGACGGGCTACCGGATCATCGATATCGATCGGATCGCATCGGGCCAATATGACTGCGTGCTGGTGCAGAACACGGGAGACTATTACAACGCGAATGCAACGTGGTATCCGAGCATCACCGCATCAAGCTTGTCCGCGGCGCTTGGTTCGACGTCGCGGCTCATCGACCTTCAGGCGTACGACAGCGCCGGCACGACGATGTTCACGGCGGTGACCGTGGGCAACACAGGCGACGATGCGGTGCCGGGTTGGGGCTGGCTGTACTCGCAGACTTCGACCGGTGCGATCGATTCATGGATGTCCTCCAACTCGCTTCGCCCGATCAATCTCCAGCGCTACACCATCGGAGGCGTGAGTCGATATCTGGGCGTGGCGATCAGCAACACCGGCGCGGCGGCGGCGACGAACATTTTTGATTGGGACGTCGCGTTGTCGGATGTCGCAGCTCCGGACGGCTTCTTTTCTGATGTTGAGCTGCACTCGCAAGGAAACTTGTTCTCTTCGCCGACGTTCAATGTCATCAGAGTGAA
This sequence comes from Phycisphaerales bacterium, assembly GCA_046342165.1. Taxonomy (GTDB): domain Bacteria; phylum Planctomycetota; class Phycisphaerae; order Phycisphaerales; family UBA1924; genus JBEIUO01. The sequence continues at coordinate 647 of JBKDPX010000119.1, forward strand.
CAAGCCGATCCGGTCTTGGTCCTATCGAAGTGCGTTGAACGCCTCGGAGATTCTGACCGAAGCGGCCGAAGGCCCGTGGCGTCCGATCGACGTGGAACGCTACACGGACCAGTTTGGTGCGACGAAGTTCTTCTGCGTTTATGTCGACAATTCGAATCCGATCGAATATCGCATTCGTCAGATGATTCGAAACTCAAGCAACGGCGATATCGGTCTGTTTCTGAAGGAAGTCGGCGGACCCACGCTCGCGCAGGTGAACGCGGACTTCAAAGCCGAGCCTGCGAGCACGATGAAGATCGTGCACGCGGCGCGGGCCGTTCAGCGTTGTGCGCAGGGCCTGGACTCGCTTGACAATTTCATCTTGAACGACGACACGCAGAATCCGGATGAATGTCCGAACGGAACGAGCGCGCTGCCGCTGCTCGAATCGGTGCGCTCGGTGGTCACGCGCATGATGCGTCGTTCGGATAACAACGCCACGCTCGAGATCGCGCAACGTTGCGGCGGCAACAGCGCATTGAATTCGTGGACGGATTCGATCGGACTTCCGGATATCAACAACAACCACACGCTCGGCTGTCTGTGCGGCAACACCCCGAACGAAATCACGGCCCGTCAGATCTGTTCGCTGTATGAGAAGATCGCGAACAACACGCTGTTCAGTGAGCAGTGGGAGCAAGAGCTCTTTTCGATGATGCTGAATCGGGAAGATGACGGACTCGCGAACTTCAATTCGATCATCAGCCAGGAGTCATCGGGGTTGGGGTTGACTTCCGAGGAGATTTATGAGTTCATTCAGCACTTCTTCTGGGCTTACAAGGCCGGCTCATACGGTTGTTCCCCCAACCAGTGGCGATCGCAGGCGGGATACGTTCGCATCCCGTTCAAGAACAGCCAGAACACCGTGTACTTCCGCGAGTACACGGGTTGCACATTCACGGATGCGGGAACGATGAGCACTGAAACCATCGTCTATAGCGCGTGGTGGGAGTTGTTCCGAGAGCAGATTCGTGCCGCGTTGGAAACGTGGGGCGTGCAGTGTTACCCGCCGGTGATCACCGATCAGCCGAATTCAGCGACCGTCAGCGAGGGCGACAGCGTGAGCTTCGCGGTCGAAGTGGATGTGAACAACCGCGATGCGTCCTACCTCTGGCGGAGGGGCAGCACGAACATCGCCAACGGATTCGTCGGACTTCAGACGACTCTGACGCTGAACCTGAGCAACGTTTCCGAGGCTCAGGAGGGTGAGTACACCTGCAGAATCTCCCATTCGTGCGGAACGACGACAACGGTGCCGGTGACGCTCACCGTCAATCCGGTCTGCCGCGCGGATGTCAATCGCGACGGCGGCGTTGACGGTGATGACGTGATCGAGTTCTTCACCTGGTGGGATGTCGGTACCGGTGCCGGAGACTTCAATCGCGACGGCGGCATCGACGGCGACGATGTGATCGAGTTCTTCGCACGCTGGGATTTCGGCTGCTGAACAATGAAGATCTCGACTTGAACCCCGCTCGAATGTTCGGGCGGGGTTCGTCATGTCGTGAAGGCTCTTGTTGATGTGATCAACATGAGTTCGCGCTACACTCAGCGTTCACACGGATCTTCAGGGAGATCGTCCATGAAAGGTGCTTCGCCCAACGCCATGGTCTTCAGCGAACCCCCCGCACGGCTGCCGGAGGGATTCAGTGCGTGCCCCCTCGATGAAGCACAAAAAGCCGCGGCGATGCGATTGTGCGTCGTGGTTCGCACCGTCGGCGCGAAGTCCTCCGAGGCCGGACCTTTCGTCATTTTGCGTGAAACACTCGACGCACGCGTGTACTTGGGTTGCGTGACCGATCGTGGCGGACGCGTTCATCGCTGGGTTGAGATCTGGGTGCAAGATGTCACGGGGCTTTCCCGCGCCGTCTCCGGTTACCGTGAAATCCTGAACAACACCGTGCTCGATGAACGCTGGATCGAGCGTTGTGAGTGGTTCGACCGGATGAAAGGCGAACCCAATCAACCTTTCGGCACCGGCGGAATCATCCGCACGGGCTGGGAATCAGAGCATCCCGCACCCGTCGTCATCGATGCGAAAAAGCTCGAACCCGTGCGTCTTTGCGACAAGAGAACGGGAGCGCCGTGGATGTTGTGCCGCGAAGATGCGGTGCTCACGGGCAAAGGCGCACCCGCATACTCGACGTCGACGCGCCGCTTCCTGTGGCAACCCGAATCCGGCGAGCAGTCTCCGATTCTGGAAGTGGAGGAGTCGGGCCTCGATCTCAACGCGGCGGGCGCCGGTGCGGATTGCGTCGCGCTGAATCCCGCGGGCGGCTTGATGATGGTGCTCCCCTACGCGCCGATGAGTTATGAGCAGTATGTGGATGCGTTGACCGGAGGAGCGGGCGATTCGCCGGCGGGCGGAGAGTTGCAGAAGTTGCTGACCGCCGCGACCGTTGCGGGCGGCGCTGAGCGCGGCGGCTGGTTGATGCTCACGAGCAACGGGCGCGAATCAAAGTTAGTTGAAACGTTACATTTGAAACTGATGGCCTTCGCGGGCGCGGTGGCGGCGGTGCGCGGCACGCTGCAGTCCACGCAGACGCCGTTGTTGAATCTCTCTGCGCAATCGTTCCGCGTCAAGACCGCCGACGGCCCGGGCATCGCGCCATTGTGGTGGACCGCGCGCGTCGGACTCGTGCAGCCGGGCGAAAGCGTCGAACTTCCGGTTCCCGGAACCGACACGAAGTACTACCTGGGCGGACGGCCCTCCGCGGTGACGATCTACGCGCCCGCGACAATCGGACGCCAAAGCCGCGGCACGGGATGGATCCGATTGCGATCTGTCACACCGGGTGCACAAGGTGTGGTGCTCGAAGGGACCTTGACGACTCAAGAGCGCGTTTCGCCGGGCACGAACGATCTGGTATGGATGCGCTTCACCGTCGGTGTGGAGAAGTTGGACATCTACGCGATGATTGATGCGTCGCAGGCGATGGCCGCGGGAGAAGTGAGATTCCGAACATCACCGCACGCGCTTTCGGATGATGCGTTCGCCGAACTCAAAGGCGCGCTCGGCGCACCGATTCAGGATGTCGCGTTCGAACTGGTGCCGCTGGTTTCCAGCCCGTGCGACATGTACGCGCTTGGTGTGCTGGCGGTGAGGACGCTGCTCGCGGACGGCAAGCGCCCGCTTCCGGCCGCGCTCGATGAAGTGTTGAGTCTCGCAGGACAAGCCGCATCGATCGCCAACGATGGCGGGGATCTGGCGTCGCGCATCGGTGCGATCATGTCATCGGACGCGAGATTCGCGGAAGCCTTGGGGCCGCATCGACTTCTGTTCGATTCCCAAACGGTTTCCGAGACCTTCGAGATCATCCCGCCGGCCTTATGGAATCGCGTGTTGGCGATGATCGTTCGGATGTTGACGGGGGTCGGTGCGGATGCCATCTGTCGCGATTTCGGTGATGCGCCTCCGGGCGGAATCCATAAGATCTTTGACGCGGTACAGAGCGATCTGTACGCTTTGCTCGTGGCGTGTCGGTCGTTGATCGTGCCTGATCACGCCCAACGCACCGAACTGCGTTCGGTTGTCACAGGATGCCTCGCGACAGTTCGCGGCGGCTGAGCATGCATTGCAGGGCGGATCCACCGCCCGTCATGAAGGGAG
>JBKDPX010000120.1:0-2044 GCA_046342165.1 Phycisphaerales bacterium
TCGCGGAGAAGCGTGTCGACGTAGTGCCGCCCATCCGCATCGACCTTCGAACCCATGAACGGCTTGCGCAGATACTGACGCTCCGTCAGAGGCCTGATGAAGAACGCCTCGCTCTTTGAATACAGCAGGATCGAGTCATGCTTTCTCGGAAGACTTTTCCTGCGTGATGCGCCGCCGCTTCGATACGCCCACACGATCTCATTCCGAAAATTGCTCTCGCCGAACAACTCGTCCAGCATCATGCGCAGACGATGGGAGACGCGCCAATCGCAGTGCACGAGCAAACATCCGTCATCCGCGAGAATCCCGCGGATCATCGCGCATCGTTCATACATCACATGAATATAAGATCGGGCGTCGACACCCCATCGATCCCCGTAGGCCACGGGGCCGTCAGCCGTCATCGAAAACGAATGTCCGACGTCAAAAGGCGGATCGATATAACAACATTGAACATTGACCCCGTCCCGAAGCAACCCGGCGCATGCGCCCAGGGCATCCCCTCTCATCAGCCTGGAACGAGCGTCATCCACGCCGACGGTCTCGAGCGCATGCGGATCCACACGCACATCCGCCGGATCGACGCTTCGACGCTTCCCGTCGGGGTCGTACTTGCCGTCCCAGATGTACTCGCCCACTCGGTGCATCGCCATAGTGTACAACCGACGGCTCAGTGTGCGTTGCGATGCGCGAAACCGCGGAACAATGTCAGGACGAGAATCTTGAAATCAAAACCCAGCGACCAGTTGCGGATGTAAAACAAATCCAACTGCAGGCGCTTCCTGAGCGATGTGTCCCCCCGCAGACCGTTCACCTGCGCCCAACCGGTCATTCCCGCTTTCACGTGTTGGCGCAACATGTAACCGCGCCAGTCCTCACGGAATCTCAAGATCAACTCCGGTCGCTCCGGCCGCGGCCCCACCAAACTCATGCTGCCGCCGAGCACGTTAAACAGCTGCGGCAACTCGTCGATGCTCGTCGAACGCAACAAACGACCGATAGGCGTCACCCGCGGATCGTCACGCACAGTCCACCTTGCGGAGTCCGCCTCATCCTCCACATGGTGCATCGTGCGGAACTTGTAAATGTCGAACTGGGCGCCGCCGAGACTCACGCGCCTTTGTTTGAAGATGATCGGCCCCGGACCCGATAGCGCGATCGCGATCGAAGCCAGAATCATCACAGGCGCGAACACGACGAGCGCCGCGATCGCGCCGAAGATATCCGTGATCCGCTTGATCGCGCCACCCGGCCCATGTGCCGAGGGACTTTCGCGTACGCTCAAAATCGGCATCCCCTCAAGCTCGTGAACTGACATGCGTTGCGGAGAGTGCTGCAATTGCACGTCCGGCACGATCTTCACATCAACCGCGAAGCGTTCAAGTTTCTCGACGATCATTTGAATCTGCGCCGCTCGTACGTTCGGCAACGCGATGTAAACCGCATCAGGCTTTTCACCTTCCATGATCCGGTCCAGATCGTCCAATCCGCCCTTCACAGGCTTCCCCAGGCACTGCTCCTTGCGACGCTGATCATGATGGGAAATGAAGTACGCCACGTGCAAACCGGTCCACGTGTTGCGCTCCAATGTACGACACACGACGCGCCCGAGACGCCCTGTACCGATGACCGCGACGTGTCGGAGATTCCATCCGCGCTTACGAACGGTGCGCAGAATCATCCGTATCGACGCCCGCTCAACACCCAGCATCACCGACATGATGACCAACAACACGGCGACTTCATAACGTGCACCATCCAAACGCATTCCGCCGAGATCGATGCGCTCGGCACCCGTCCACGCGCCCGTGGGATGCTCGCCGATGATCCACAACAGGGTGATGATCGAAATGCATGTCGTCAGAACGGCTTTGACGATCTCGGTCAGTTCTTGCCAGATCTCACGATCGCGTCGCGGCGCGTAGAGTCCGAATCCGCGAATCCACCCCAACCCCCCCGGACCCGCAAAACCGGAAAACGACTCGCGGATCGCCACAAGCGCATCACCCTGCCAACCGCCGTTCACGACCGTGCGGCTGATGAC
>JBKDPX010000121.1:0-10324 GCA_046342165.1 Phycisphaerales bacterium
GGTGGGGGGCGGGATGGACATGAACGGTCTCCGGAATTCAGTTGAAACTCAGTCTCAAATACGATAGATGGGGGTCGGGGTTCGAGCAACAAATTCGGGTGCTGAACCATCAAGTCGAGTGCGAGTCCCGGGTGGATTCACAAGTGGAGTTTGTATAAAGGAAGGAATCCAATCAACAAGCGAACTCAACGTTTTGCTTGAACCGCCCCATGAGACTTGACCGCACTGGCCTGAGGTCTACACTCTCCTCCTTACCCGTTCGGGCGAAAGCCCTTCGGGATCAGTCTGAACCGTTGGAACTGCCGACTCGTCGCCGCCCCGCCCGGGAGCGACATTCAGAGGTGTGACCTCTGTGGGGTCGGCGGGAGGTCGAAAACAATGGGCAAAAGAGAAGTCGTCAATGTGTTTAAGTTGATGGCACCGGGTGGCACGGCCACTCCGGCGCCACCGCTCGGTCCCGTTCTGGGTTCCAAGGGCGTCAACCCCGGTCAATTCATCCAGAAGTTCAACGCGGCGACCGCCCAACTCAAGGGCAAGGTCGTCGGTTGTATCGTGACGGTCTACTCCGACCGCACCTTCGACTTCGAGGTCAAGAGCAGCCCGGCTTCCGTGCTGATTAAGGACGCTCTGAAGATCGACAAGGGCTCCGGCGTTCCCAACAAGAACAAGGTGGGCAAGCTCACCAAGGCTCAGGTTGAGAAGATCGCTCAGGAGAAGATGGCAGACCTCAACAGCACCAGCATTGAGGCCGCTATGCGAGTCATCGAAGGAACGGCGCGCTCGATGGGCGTGACCATCGAGGCATAAAGCAAAGGAGCGCCACACCATGCCACAGAGAATCAGCAAGCGCGCCAAGGCGAACGCCGAGCTCAAGCCGAGCAGCGCCGTAGAAGCTGCGGAAGCGATTTCCGCGCTCAAGAAGTTCAAAGCCCCCAAGTTCGATCAAACCATCAACGTCTGCATGCACCTGGGCATCGACACCGCTCAGGCCGATCAGAACCTCCGCGGCGCGATTTCGCTCCCGCGCGGTATCGGCAAGAGCAAGCGCGTGATCGCATTCTGCCCCAGCGACGTCGCTCAGCAGGCCCTCGCGGCCGGTGCCGTCAAGGCCGGCGGTGAAGACCTCGTCTCCGAAGTCGAAGGCGGCTTCATGGACTTCGATGTCGTCATCGCCAGCCCCGACATGATGCGCGTTGTCTCCAAGCTCGGTAAGGTCCTCGGTCCTAAGGGACTGATGCCCAGCCCCAAAGCCGGCACCGTCACTCCTCAGGTCGTTCAGGCCGTCAAGGAATACGGCGCAGGCAAGGTCGAGTACCGCGCTGACAAGTCCGGCAACGTGCACGCGGTCATCGGCAAGATGTCCTTCGACGCCGAGGCGCTCGTGGAGAACCTCAACTTCTTCATCGGTGCCATCGAGAAGGCTCGCCCCGCCACCGCCAAGGGTCAGTACGTCAAGAAGATCACCGTCAGCGGCGCCATGACGCCCGGCGTGCAGATCAAGTATGTCAACGCCGCCGAGACGGAGGAATAAGCCATGTCGAAGACAGTCAAGCAAATCATCATGCGGGACTACACCTCCCGCGTGCAAAGAGCCGCGGCTGAAGGCGGCGTTGAACTCCAGGACGCGATGCTGATCAGCATCCGCGGTCTCAAGGCCGTCGATACCACCAAGATGCGCGGCACGCTCGCGAAGAAGAACATTCGCGTCACCGTCGTCCGCAACTCGCTCGCCCGTAAGACGTTCGAAGGAACTCGTCTGAGCGCCCTCAGCGAACTGCTCACCGGCGCCAACGCGATCGCCTATGGCGGCAACTCGGTCGTCGAAGTCGCTCGCGAGATCGTCGAACTCGCCGGCAAGATGCCCGGCCTCGAACTCCGCGGCGCGGTGCTCGACGGTCAGCTCTTCAAGGGCAAGACCGGCGTCGAGGAACTCAGCAAGTTCCCCACGCGCGAAGAGGCCATCGGCCAGAACGTCACGCTCATCCTTTCGCCCGCCAAGAAGCTCGCCGCTCAGATCCTCGGCCCCGGCCGCAAGATCGGCAGCCTCGTCAAGGCGATCGAAGAGAAGCTCGAAAAGGGCGAGGCGATCGCGAAGGTCGGTTGATAGGTATTGTAATGTTATCAAACATGACATCGTCGGTGTCATGAGGAACGAATGTCTGCTTCACTGGTCCGCCAAGGCGGATTAAACGATCGGGAGTGCCGATCCCTCTGAAGAGACGGTTTGCCGGGTCAACCCCGGAGAAAAAGGTGTGATATGGACGCGAAGATTTCCGAACTCGGTGACAAGTTGGCCGGCCTGACCCTCAAGGAGGCCGTTGACCTCGGCAAGTACCTCAAGGACACCTACGGCATCGAAGCCGCCGCCGGCGGCGCCGTGATGGTGGCCGCGGCCGGTGGCGCTGCCGCCGGTGGCGCTCCCAAGGCCGAAGAGAAGACGAGCTTCGATGTCGTCCTCAAGGCTTCGGGCGACAAGAAGATCCAGGTCATCAAGGTCGTCCGCGAGGCGACGGGTCTGGGTCTGGCGGAAGCCAAGGCGCTGGTCGATGCTCCGGGCAAGCCCGTGAAGCAGGGCCTCGACAAGGCCGAAGCCGAGAAGCTCAAGAAGCTCCTCGAAGAGCAGGGCGCGACCGTCGAGCTCGCCTGAATTTGATCGGATTCCGTTTGGAATCCGGCAAAGGAAGGTCAATCAGATTGAATCGGGAAAAGGGCCCTCCTCCGGGAGGGCCCCATCCCACCCCTCGGATGTCACTTCGTTGGTGAAGTGCGCAAAAATCGCGTACCCACGACGGGGCGACATTCTCGGGGCCTATAGTCGCGTATGCCGTGTAGTTTCGGCGAGAGACCGTTCACGACAATGGGCAGGCCGTTGAACGACGCAGAACGCAATCAGTAATGCAGGACTCGGGCACCTGATCGGATGGGGTCGGTGTGTCTGAGTTCTTTATTTCCATCGAGAGGATCCCGATGGCAGCGATGTCACCGTCATCTCAGAAGATTCGTTCCTTCTCCAAACTCGGAGATGCGATCGAAGTCCCGAACCTCACCGAGGTTCAAACCCGGGCTTACGACCGCTTCCTCCAACTCGATCGCAATACCGAGCAGCGCGATCCCGACCGGGGTCTCGAAGCGCTCTTGCGCGAGATCTTCCCGATCAAGAGCTACGACGAGACGATGTCGCTCGAGTACATCGAGTACGCGCTCGAAGAGCCGCGTTACACGCCGGATGAGTGCCGCGAATTGCGCCTCACCTACGGCCGTCCGTTCAAGCTGACGCTTCGCCTCAAGCGCGAAGGTCGTCCGGAGATTCCCGAAGAGGGCATCTACCTCGGCGACATCCCGATCATGATGGGTGGCGGTGAGTTCATCGTCAACGGCGCCGAGCGCGTGATCGTGAGCCAGTTGCACCGTTCGCCGGGCGTCGACTTCAATGTCGTCAGCTCCGAGGCCGATCGTCCGCTCCACTCAGCCCGCATCATCCCCGAGCGCGGCAGCTGGATCGAGCTCGAAGTCACCAAGAAGGATGTTCTGGCGATGCGCATCGACCAGAGCACCAAGATGGCCGCGACGACATTCCTGCGCTGCCTCGATGACTCCATCGCATCCACCGAGCATCTGCTCAGCCTCTTTTACGAGGTCTCCGACATCAAGGTCGCTGACGTCAAGCCCGACCACTGGGCCGCGGCGGATGTCATCGATACTGAAACCGGCGAAGTCATCGTCAATGTCGGCCGCATGATCGGCGAAGACGCCGCGGCGAAGATCCAGTCCGGATCGATGAAGAAGATCCGCGTCATCCAGAATCCTTCGGATGTGTTGATTCTCAACACGGTCGCGGCGGAAGAGGACAAGCGCGACGAAGAGAACAAGATCGATGCGTTTGCGAAGGCGAGCGAGTACGAGCGCGCGCTTCTGCGCGTGTACGGCAAGCTTCGTCCGGGCAACCCGCCGCAGGTGGACAAGGCGCGCCAGCTCTTCGAGGAGAAGTTCTTCGATGACGATCGCTATCGCCTTGGTCGCGTCGGTCGCTTCCGCATCAACCGCAAGTTCGATCTCGATGTGCCGGAGACCACCAACATCATCCGCAGCGAGGATTTCCTGCGCGTGATCCAGTACATGCTGGACCTGCGCAGCAATCGTCAAGACCCCAAGACGGGTCGCTCGGTCGCGGTGGTGGACGACATCGACCACCTCGGCAACCGTCGTCTGCGCACGCTGGACGAACTCGCCGTCGAGGAACTCCGCAAGGGCTTCCTGAAATTGCGCCGCACGGTTCAAGAGCGCATGACGTCGAAGGAACCCGATCAACTCAACAAGATCGCGGACCTCGTCAACAGCAAGAGCATCTCAAGTGCGATCGATTTCTTCTTCGGTCGCAGCGAACTCAGCCAGGTCGTCGATCAGACCAACCCGCTCTCGAGCCTCGTGCACGAGCGTCGTTTGTCCGCGCTCGGACCGGGCGGTTTGAACCGCAAGCGCGCGGGCTTCGAAGTCCGCGACGTGCACATCAGCCACTACGGCCGCATCTGTCCGATCGAAACGCCTGAAGGCACGAACATCGGTCTGATCGCGAGCCTCGGCATCTTCTCGTCGATCGACGAGTACGGATTCCTCCGCACTCCGTATCGCGAGTCCAAGGACGGCGCTCCGGGCAAGATCCGTCAGCTTCGCGCTGACGAGGAAATGCGCGCGGTGCTGGCTCCGGCCGACGCGATCGATGAGACCGGGCGCCTCAAGAAGGGTCACATCCTCGCACGCGTCGCGGGTGAACTCAAGCAAGTCGATTCGAAGGATGTCGAGTTCATCGACATCAGCCCCAAGCAGATCGTCGGCATTTCCGCCGCGCTGATTCCGTTCCTTGAGCACGACGACGCAAACCGCGCGCTCATGGGTTCGAACATGCAGCGTCAGGCCGTGCCGCTCATCAAGGTTGATCCGCCGTTCGTCGGCACGGGAATTGAAAAGCCCGTCGGACACAACAGCGGCATGGTCGTCAAGGCCAAGAACCCGGGTGAAATCACCTTCGTCGATTCCGAGCGCATCATCGTCGACAACAGCGATGAATATGTGCTTCGCAAGTTCGTCGGTCTCAACGAGCGCACCTGTCTCAACCAAAAGCCCATCGTCAAGAAGGGCCAAAAGGTCGCGAAGGATCAGGTCATCGCCGACGGCGCGAGCACGCGTCTTGGTGAACTGGCGATCGGCAAGAACGTCCTCGTGGCGTTCAATACCTTCGACGGGTACAACTTCGAAGACGCCATCGTCATCAACCAAAAGCTCGTCAAGGACGACACGTTCACGAGCATTCACATCGACAGCTTCGACGTCGAAATCCGCGAGACCAAGCTCGGTCGCGAGGAATTCACCCGTGACATCCCGAATGTCTCGGACAAGATGTTGCGCAACCTCGATGAGCACGGCGTGATTTGCGTCGGCGCTCGCGTCGGTCCCGGCGACATCCTCGTCGGCAAGGTCAGCCCCAAGAGCAAGACCGAACTCACGCCCGAAGAAAAACTCCTCCACGCGATCTTCGGTCGCGCCGGTGAGGACGTGAAGAACGATTCACTCGAAGGCCCCGCGGGCATCGAGGGCATCGTCATCGGCACGCGCAAGTTCAGCCGTCGCCTTCACATGAGCGAAGAGCAGAAGAAGCAGCTCAAGAAGGAAATCGCCGATTACGAGAAGTCCATGGATGAGAAGTCCATCGGCCTCTTCCGTCAGATGGTCAACGCCATCAACGACAAGATCGGCACTCCGATGGTCGACCCCAACACGCGTCAGAAGGTCGGCGCCAGCGACATCCCCGACGTCATCCTCGAACAGATCAAGACGTTCGACGTCAAGTGGATCAAGGGTGACAAGGACAACAAGGCCGCGGGCGAAAATCTCTATCGCCAGTTCTGGCCGCGCGTCCAGGCCATCATCTCCGAGAAGGCCCGCAAGGTCAGCCACATGAAGCGCGGCGACGAGCTTCCCAACGGTGTGCTCGAGATGGTCAAGGTCTACATCGCCGCGAAGCGTCAGCTCTCGATCGGTGACAAGATGGCCGGTCGCCACGGTAACAAGGGTGTCATCGCCCGCATCGTTCCCGAAGAGGACATGCCGTTCCTCGAGGACGGAACATCGGTCGAAGTGTTGCTCAATCCGCTGGGCGTGCCCAGTCGTATGAACGTCGGACAGATTCTCGAAACGCACTTGGGATGGGCGGCGAAGGTGCTTGGATTCCAAGCGATCACACCGGTCTTCGACGGTGCGAAGGAATCGGAAGTCCACGCCGCGATCGACGAAGCCAACAAGCATGTCGCCGAGCGTCTGGAGCACTATGAGAAGACCTCGACGTGGCCGCACCCGCGCGAAATCCTCGCGAAGATGCCGCCTCAGTGCAAGGTTCAGCTCTTTGACGGTCGCACCGGCGAACCGTTCACGCAGCGCACAACCGTCGGCTACATGTACATCCTGAAGTTGCACCACCTCGTGGATGACAAGATCCACGCGCGTGCGACGGGACCGTACTCACTCATCACGCAGCAGCCGCTGGGTGGCAAGGCGCGTACGGGTGGTCAGCGCTTCGGCGAAATGGAAGTGTGGGCGCTCGAGGCCTACGGCGCCGCGTACATCCTTCAGGAACTCCTCACCGTCAAGTCCGACGATGTGGAAGGCCGTACCAAGATCTACGAGAGCATGGTCAAGGGTACGAACAAGCTCGAGGCGGGAATGCCCGTCGCGTTCGACGTGCTCTGCAATGAACTCAAGGGTCTCGGCATGAATGTCACGCTCGAGAAGCGCAAGACTCTCGAGGGCGACAGCCTCCTGTAATTCAGTCCGCAACGTATCCGCACAAGATTTGTTTCAGTGAACACCGGCGTCGGCGAGTAACCGCGGCGCCTCGAGCAAAGGGATTCGACACATGTCTGAGGCCGTCTACGACCGTGTGAACGACTTCTCCGCCGTCAAGGTCACCCTCGCGTCTCCCAACGAGATCCGCGCGTGGTCCTACGGCGAAGTGAAAAAGCCCGAAACCATCAACTACCGCACATACCGTCCGGAGCGCGACGGTCTGTTCTGCGAGCGCATCTTCGGACCCGAGCGCGACTACGAGTGCTCCTGCGGCAAGTACCGCGGCACGAAGTACAAGGGCATCATCTGCGATCGCTGTGGCGTCAAAGTCACGCACAGCCGCGTGCGCCGCAAGCGCATGGGTCACATCAACCTCGCGTGTCCCGTCGTCCACATCTGGTTCTTCAAGAGCATGCCCAGCCGATTGGGCACGCTGCTCGGACTCAAGACCAGCGACATCGAAAAGGTCGTCTATTACCAAGATTGGTTCATCACCAATCCCGGTGACACCGAACTGAAGCTCAATCAGCGCATCTCCGAAGAGGAGCGCAACGAGCTTGAGGCCAAGTACGGCAATGCATTCACGGCCGAGATGGGCGCTGACGCGATCCGCAGCTTGATCGAAAAACTCGATCTTGATGAGGTCGCCCGCAAGATCCGCGAGGATCTCAACACCACCAAGAGCAAGCAGAAGATCAAGGACTACGCGAAGCGTCTGAAGCTCGTCGAGCAGATCCGCGGCAGCGAGAACGATCCCGCATGGCTCGTGATGGATGTGATTCCGGTCATTCCGCCGGATCTTCGTCCGCTCGTTCTCCTTGAGAGCGGCAACTTCGCCACGAGCGATCTCAACGATCTCTATCGCCGCATCATCAACCGAAACAACCGGTTGAAGAAGCTCATGGACCTCAACGCGCCCGAAGTCATCATCCGCAACGAAAAGCGAATGCTGCAGCAGGCCGTCGACGCGTTGTTTGACAACAACCGTTGCCGTCGCCCGGTTCTGGGTTCGTCGAACCGTCCGCTCAAGAGCCTCACCGACATGATCAAGGGCAAGCAGGGTCGCTTCCGCGAAAACCTGCTCGGTAAGCGCGTGGACTACTCCGCGCGCTCGGTCATCGTCGTCGGTCCCGAACTCAAGCTCCACCAGTGCGGTTTGCCCAAGAAGATCGCGCTCGAGCTCTATCAGCCCTTCATCATCCGTAAGCTCAAGGAGCACGGTCTCGCGGACACCATCAAGAGCGCCAAGCGCATGCTGGAGCGTCGCGATGCCGCGGTGTGGGACATCCTCGAGGAAGTCATCTATCAGCACCCCGTGCTGCTCAACCGCGCGCCGACGCTGCACCGAATGGGTATTCAGGCCTTCGAGCCCGTGCTCGTCGAAGGTAACGCCATTCGAATTCACCCGCTCGTCTGCGGCGGATTCAACGCCGACTTCGACGGCGACCAGATGGCAGTCCACCTTCCGCTGTCGGTCGAGGCGCAGGCTGAAGCACACGTGTTGATGCTCAGCACGCACAACATCTTCTCGCCCGCAAACGGCAAGCCGATCATCTCGGCCTCGCAAGACATCGTCATGGGCGTGTACTTCATCACGTACATGGATCCGGAAGAGATTCCGGTCGACAAGATCAAGCACCGCTTCAAGGACCGCTTCGAAGCCATCCTCGCGATGGAACAGAAGAAGATCCATCCGCATGAGCGCATCATCGTGCGCATCGATCGCGATGAGTTCTCGCAGATCGTCCAGAGCCAGGGCGCCGCGCCGGTCGCGCTCCCCGGCAACGGCCGCATCGTCACCACGGCGGGTCGCTGTCTCTTCGCCGACGTTCTCGCCAAGGGCATGCCGTTCTACAACTGCGCGCTGGGCAAGAAGGGTTGCGCCAGCGTGATCGACGATTGCTACCGCATCGCCGGTCGTGCCGCGACCATCGATCTGCTCGACAAGCTCAAGGAAATGGGCTTCAAGCAGTCCACCTTGGCCGGTCTCTCCTTCGCGATCACCGATCTGCGTATCCCCGACGAGAAGCAGATGCTCCTCGATGACGCGCAGAAGAAAGTCGATCGCATCGAGAAGAACTACGACCGCGGTATCATCACATCGCGCGAACGTTATAACCAGCTGCTCGACGTCTGGTCTCACTGCCGTGAAGAAGTGCAGAAGAAGCTGGTCGTGGCCCTCAAGCAGGACCGCCGCGACAACGACGGCAAGGAACTGGCGGCGACCGAGAAGACCGGACGCTGGTATCTCAACCCCGTGTATCTGATGATCGACTCCGGCGCCCGCGGAAACATCACCCAGATGCAACAGCTCGCCGGTATGCGCGGCCTCATGGCCAAGCCCAGCGGCGAAATCATCGAGACCCCCATCCGCGCGAACTTCCGCGAGGGTCTCAACATTCTTGAGTACTTCTCATCAACCCACGGCGCTCGTAAGGGTCTGGCTGACACCGCCCTCAAGACCGCCGACTCCGGTTACCTCACCCGTAAGCTCTGCGATATCGCACAGTCAGTCATCATCGGTGAGTTTGACTGCGGCAGCAAGCGCGGCATCGTCAAGCGCCCGACCTACAAGGGCGAGCAGGTCGACATCCCGCTGCGCGAGCAGATCATCGGCCGCGTGAGCGTCAATGCGATCGCGAATCCGATCAACGGCGAAGTCATCGTCACCGAAAATCAGGTCATCACGCCTGACATCGCGCGCAAGCTCGAGGACATCGGTATCAACGAAGTCATGGTCCGCTCTCCGCTGACCAGCGAAAGTCGCTTCGGCTGTTCGGTCCTCGATTACGGATTCGATCTCTCGACGAACCAACTCGTCGAGCCCGGCTTGGCTGTCGGCATCATCGCCGCACAGTCCATCGGCGAACCCGGTACACAGCTCACGATGCGTACGTTCCACACGGGTGGCGTCGGTCAGCGTACCGCTGAAACGACCAAGTATGATGCGCTCAACGCCGGTGTTCTCGAACTGCGTGATTGCAACGCCGTCCCCTCGAAGGACGACGAAGGACACGACGCACTCGTCGTCCTCAAGCGCAACGCCGAACTCGCCGTACTTGACAGCGCCGGTCGCGAACTCGAGAAGTTCAAGGTTCCCTACGGCGCATTCATTTACGCCAAGCACGGTGACGCCCTCAAGAAGAATCAGACCATCGTCAAGTGGGACCCGCACCGTACTCCGATCCTCGCTGAAAAGGACGGTATCGTTCAGTTCAAGGACATTGAAATCGGTCAGACCGTCCGTGAAGAGGATGCCGGTAAGGGTCAAAAGGCCCTCGTCATCATCGAGCACAAGGGCGAATTCCACCCGCAGATCAACGTCTGCGATTCCACCGGCAACATTCTCGACTTCCACTACCTCCCGGCGCGCGCGCGCTTGGAAGTGAAGGACGGTCAGGAAATCAAGGCCGGCCAGATGATCGCTCGTCAGCCCCGCGGCGCCGCCGGCTCACAGGACATCGTCGGTGGTCTCCCCCGAGTCACC
>JBKDPX010000122.1:0-8314 GCA_046342165.1 Phycisphaerales bacterium
GCCGGTCGCCGTCAACGCCTCCAATCAGAAGTACAACCTGAACACGGACACCGTCATCAACGAGGCTGATCGCCTGTTGATGAACGATTTCTTCCGTCGCTACCGCTTCGGCGAGGACGGGGTCGTGGATCAATCCGACATCGACGCCGTGACGCAGTGCCTCGGACAGACACCCGCCGTTGCGGGTGTGCCGCATCTCTACGACCTCGATGGTGACGATGATGTTGATGTGAATGACGTCAACATCGCGCGCGATCTCGCGACGGTTCCCATCGGTGACAATGTCGATGTCGATGGCAACGGTGTTTTGACCATCGAAGATCTCTACGCCCAGCGTCGCGCGCCTGTCGATGTCAATCGCGACGGCACGATCAACGATCTCGACGCCGAGTCGGTCGAGAGCGCACTGCGCGAGAACGAGAAGACCGATCTCAAAACCCCGCGCTAAGCGCGTTGATACGATTCCCGATCGTGACTACCGCACTGGGCATCGATATCGGCGGAACCAGCGTCAAGCTCTGCGTGCTTGGGTCGCAGTCTCAACCGTTGTTCGCCCGTTCGCAGGCATATCGCCGCCCCGATCGCGACCAGTTGCTCCGCGCCATCGCCGATGCTTCGAAAGATCTTGCGCAAACGCCGGAGACGATCGGCATCTGTGCTCCCGGCATCTTTGATTCCAACTCCGGGCGCTTTGTCACCTGTATCAACATTCCCGGCCTGATCGGCGCTTCGCTCGAGGATCTCGCCGCAGCCGCGCGATGCCAAAGCGCCCGCGCCTCACTCCACACGGACGCCTTCTCGGCCGCGATCGGATTCCATTCCCATCGCGGCGGTTTCCCGGGCCGCGCCCTGGCGTTGAGTCTCGGAACCGGAGTGGGGGCTTGTGTGCTCGACGATGGAGTCCCGCTTCACATCAGCGGCAAGTCGCCGGGACACTTCGGACAACTGGATGTCAGCCTCGATGACGAAGCACCCATCGGCCCCGATGGCGGTCGCGGCGGATTGGAGGCATACATCGGTCTGCCCGCACTGCGTTCACGATTCAACCTCGACGGAGAAGAACTCGGTCGGAGGGTGAATGCGTTGACTCGGACGGATCAACCGCTTCGCGCGCTCGCGCGTGCCATTCGCATCGGTCATGCGATGTTCCGCCCGGACGCCGTGTGGTTGCTCGGTGGCATCGGACAAGCGCTTGCGACGGCAAGCGATGAACTCAAGGCGCTGATCGACGCCGATCTGACGTCGCTTGCAAGACCCGGTCGCGAGCTTCATTTCGCGGCGCACGCATTCCACGCCGCCATGGGCGCCGCGGAACTCGGTGCGCGCTGATCGCGGATCCCAAGCGCCCGATAAAACCACCGAATCGTGATTCCAGCGGGCTTGAGCGCAAAAATACCCTTTACAAGCCGGCCGCGTTATATAATCTGGAACGAAGAGGTGTGGACGCAAAGCGCGTCCGCAGGTTTGTTCACACGGAGAAGAGATCCCATGAAACTGACGACGATGTTGACGGCTGTCGCCGCGATGACCGCTGGCGCCAATGCGCAGAACTTCTATCTCGAGAATACGCAGGATGTCGGCATTCTCTGTGATTATGTCAATACGCCGGGCTTCTTCATCGGCAACAACCCCTCCGTGATCGCGCTTGACGGCGATCGTCTGTTCATCGCCGGATACAACAACTCCGGCGCCGCGGCCAACCTCAAGCTCGTGAAGATCGAGAGCATCTTCGGCACGCGCGCGTTCCGCTTGTTCAACCTGAACACGGATCCGGCGGGCACGCCGATCTACGACATCAATGTTCCCGCTCAGCGCTCCTTCTACGGCATGACGTACTCCGCAGGCGCGGGCGTGCTCGTCAGCTTCGACAGCGGCGGTGTCGGCACCGCCGGCGCGTATCGCCTCTTCGATGTCGATACTCAGCTCAACCCGATTCTCGTGACGACCTCGCCTTCGGGCCTCTCGGCTCGCGGCGGCGCGGGAAGTGCGTGGGATTACGGCTTCGACGGCCTCGGTTTTGATTACAACGGCGATGGCACGAAAGACGGCCCCCTTGCCGCGATCATGGACTTCGCCGGCTATCCGGGTGGCGTGCAAGCGAAGGGCCCCTTTGGCATTCTCGCGCGTGAGAGCGCGCCCGGCGCTGCGGACGGTCTCAACATGTTCGCCGCGCGCAAGTACGACGGCAACTCCGTCGATTCGCTGGGCAATGCCGCGGCGCCGGTCATGAACGGCTTTGATCCCACGGGCAACAAAGTGCAGGGCACGATTTGGCGTGACATCGACATTCACCCGACGAACGGCAATGTGGCCTGCCGCGCGAGCAACGATGTCGTGATCGGCGTGCGTAACGCGAGCAACGGCGTGTCGACGCTCGCAGTGGTTGACAACTCGGGCGCCGCCGGCACGGGCGACCCCTACGCCTTCCAGATCATGCAGCGCTGCGAGTGGATCACCGGCGGTGCGAGCGACTTCGTGATTTACAACAAGTACGGCTCCGCGGCGAACTCGCCGATCGCGACGTGGTCGCAGGGTGCCGATGTCACCGGCGCCCCGGTCGCGCTGAACTTCTTCAACAGCGACGGCACCGCGTTCACGGCGACAAGCCCCGCGGGTGTCTTGGACTTCTCGTGGGACGCGGCGAACCAGCGCTTGGCGATCTGCGATTTCGCGGGCCGTAAGGTGTACATCTTCGGTGTGAACCCGCCGGCACCCGCTTGTGCATGGGCCTCGGACGCCTGCTACGCCGATTACAACAACGACGGCGGCATCGACGGTGACGATGTCATCGGCTTCTTCGCCGCATGGGATGCCTCGGACGCTTGCGCCGACGTGGACGCATCCGGCGGCGTCGACGGCGACGACGTCATCACGTTCTTCTCGGCGTGGGACGCGGCGGGCACGGGCTTCCCGGGCTGCTGATTCAATAACGCAATCCACACACATGGACCACGGGTCGCGACCGCAAGGCGCGACCCGTGTCGCTTGTGGTCCGAAATTCATGCGTAAATCAACGCGCTTGAAATCGTAACGCGTTTCAAATCGCCGACTCGCTTCTCAGCATCGCGGGATTCGGATACGCTCTCGATCTCGGGAGTGTCGGATGACCAAGATCGATGTGATCGAGCAGGAAATTGAATGCAAGCCGCCGGAGACGGTTGCCCGTGAAGGTGTCCTCATCGGTGACGCCGTCGCGAGATTCCGCGCCCCCGGCGGCCCGGCGAACTTCGCGCCATTCCCCGCGTTCGAGCGCGAACCGAAACCCGCGGGCCCGATTCCCGTCGGCTTCCCGTTCCGTCCGCTCTACTCAAGGCGCGCGAAGACCGGGATCGTCCGCATCGCATTCCCGCGCGGCACCTCGTACTACGGAACCGGAGAGCAAGCCGGGCCGCTCAAGCGAAACGGTTCTCGCAAGAAGCTCTGGAATACGGACGCATTTGACTACACCGATCGGTCCGCCTCGTTGTATCAAGCTCATCCGTATGTCCTCGCGCTGCTTCCCGACGGGCGAGCGGTGGGGGTCATCGCCGAAACGACCTACCGCTGCGAAGTGGATCTGACGCGTGATGTGGTTTTCCGCGTCGAAGGACCTGCTCCTGCCGTCACGATCATCGTGCGCGATCATCCGGCGATGGTGGTGCGCGAACTCGCGAACTTGACGGGCAAGGCGCCGATGCCGCCTCGCTGGGCGCTTGGATATCACCAGTGTCGATGGAGCTACGAGCCCGAAGGCCGCGTCGAAGAGGTCGCGCTCGAGTTCCGTGCACGCGGCATTCCGTGCGATGTCATCTGGCTCGACATCGATTACATGAACGGCTTCCGCTGTTTCACCCACGATGCATCCAAATTCCCTGACCCAAAGGCGATGACCGATCGACTTCGCCGTCGAGGCTTCCGCACGGTGTGGATGATCGATCCCGGCATCAAAGTCGATGAAGATTACAAGATCTATCAATCCGGACGCGCGGGCGACCACTTCGTGAAGGATCGCGCCGGCCTCGAGTACAACGGCAAGGTATGGCCGGGCATGTGCGCCTTTCCCGACTTCACGCGCGCGTCGGTGCGCGAATGGTGGTCGGATTTGTACAAGGATTTTTTGGCGCTCGGAGTCGACGGCGTTTGGAATGACATGAACGAACCGGCGGTGTTCGACGTTCCCGGCAAGACGATGCCCGACGACAACGTGCATCGGGCCGATCCCGAACTCGGCGGCGCGGGTCCGCATATCAAGTATCATAATATTTACGGGATGCAGATGGTCCGCGCCACGCGCGAGGGAATCGCCAAGGCGCGCCCCGACAAGCGACCTTTCGTGTTGACGCGCGCGAACTTCCTCGGCGGCCAGCGTTACGCGGCGACCTGGACGGGCGACAACCGCTCCGACTGGCATCATCTGCGTTGGTCAATCGCCACCACGATCAACCTGTGTCTCAGCGGTCAGCCGTTGAACGGCCCGGATATCGGTGGTTTCGTCGGCGACGCGAGCCCCGCGCTCTTCGCGCGATTCATGGGCATCGGTGCGTTGCTCCCGTTTGCGCGGGGCCATTCGATCAAGGACTCGAAGGATCATGAGCCGTGGTCCTTCGGCGAGCATGTTGAGCATGTGTGTCGTCTGGCGCTGCTTCGACGGTACAGGCTGTTGCCGTATCTGTACACCTTGATGGATCGCGCCGCGACGCATGGCGATGCACCCGTGCGTCCGATCTTCTTCGAGGACCCGAGCGATGTACGACTGCGTACCGCCGATTCAAGCTTCATGCTCGGCGATTCGCTGCTCGTTCGATGTGCGACTCACGAAAAGTCATGTGATTGTCCGGACCCGATGCCCTCCGGCGACTGGGTGCCCGTCGAACTGACCGACGAAACTGATCCCGCCTTGCCCAAGCTGTTTCTGAAGCGCGGCCATGCGATTCCGCTTGGTCCGCTCGCCATGACGACGGAGGAATCGGCCAGAGGCGCGATCACGCTGTTGGCTGCCCCGGATCGTGCGGGCCAGGCGCATGCGTGGTTGTATGAGGACGAAGGCGACGGCATGCAATACGCGCAAGGCTCGATGCGTCGCACGCGCTTTATCATCCGAAACGGCGCCGCGGCCGTCGAGTATTTCGAAGGCACCGATCCCAAAGCGGATCACCTGCCGGCGGTTCAACTCGTTGGTATATAAGTTCCAAAGAAGTTGTATCAAGCTGCATACGCCGACAGGCTGACTCACGGCGACAAACCAGCGTTGACAAGACCGGCGTTGAGAAACCGGGATTGAAAAGCCAGAGTTGAAAAGGCCAGGGTTGAAAGACCGGGGTTGAAACGCCGGGGTTGAAAGATCTGGATTGAAAAACCGGGATTGAAAGACCGGGATTGAAAGACCGGGATTAAAAAACCAGGGGCGTTGCCCCTGGCTGGATTGCATCGCGCCTTCGGCGCTCAAGATTTGATGGCCTCTGGCCTCTGGCCTCTGGCCTCTGGCCTCTGGCCTCTGGCCTCTGGCCTATTGCCTATTCCCTATTGCCCATTCCCCTCTTCCTCACATTTTCCCAATCACCGCGTCCGCGAACTCGCTGCACTTGAGTTTGGTCGCGCCTTCCATCATGCGGTGGAAGTCGTAGGTGACGGTCTTGGCGCTGATTGCGCCGTCCATGCCCTTGATGATGAGGTCCGCGGCTTCGGTCCAGCCCATGTAGCGCAACATCATTTCGCCGGACAGGATGACGCTGCCGGGGTTGACTTGATCGAGGTTGGCGTACTTGGGCGCGGTGCCATGGGTGGCCTCGAAGATCGCGTGTCCCGTCACATAGTTGATGTTCGCGCCGGGCGCGATGCCGATGCCGCCGACTTGCGCCGCGAGTGCGTCACTCAGATAGTCGCCGTTGAGGTTCATCGTCGCGATGACATCGAAGTCCTTGCCGCGGGTGAGAACTTGTTGCAAGGTGATGTCGGCGATGGAGTCCTTGATCATGAGCTTGGACTTCCACTTGCCGGCGCCATGCGTGTCCCACAACTTGAGGGCGGTCTCGACTTCGGCGACGACCTTCTTTTGTTGATCGGGGGTCATCATGTCAAAGCCCGGATCGATCATGCGTGCGTTGGCTTCGCTCGACAAGTCGGATTTGGCCTCCTTGTTGCCGAGGATCCAACTTTCGCGCTCGGTGACGATCTGATCACGGAACTCGCGTTGGGCGAGGGCGTAGCCCCAGTCCTTGAACGCGCCTTCGGTGAACTTCATGATGTTGCCTTTGTGCACCAGCGTAAGACTGCGGCGCTTGTTCTCGAGCGCGTACAGGATCGAGGCGCGGATCAAGCGCTCCGAGCCGTCTTTCGACACGGGCTTGATGCCCACGCCGCTGGTGAGCGGGAAGCGGATCTTGCCGAACTCCTTCGGGAACGCTTCCTTCAGAAGGTCGAGAAACTTCTTGGCTTCGGGAGAACCTTCCTTGAACTCGATGCCCGCGTAGATGTCTTCGCAGTTCTCGCGGAAGATCACCATATCGCAGTCTTGCGGCTTCTTTACCGGGCTCGGCACGCCTTGGAACCAGCGCACCGGACGCAGACACACGTAGAGATCGAGGATCTGACGAAGCGCCACGTTCAAGGAGCGGATGCCGCCGCCGACCGGCGTGGTGAGCGGGCCTTTGATGCCGACCAAGTAGCCGCGGAACGCATCGAGCGTCGCGTCGGGCAACCAGTTCCCGGTGGAGTTGAACGCCTTCTCTCCCGCAAGGACTTCGGTCCAGGTGATCTTGCGCTTGCCGCCGTACGCCTTGGCGACGGCCGCATCGAAGACACGAACGGATGCACGCCAGATGTCGGGGCCGGTGCCGTCACCCTCGATGAACGGAATGATGGGGCAATCGGGGACATTCAGCTTTCCGTTCTGCATCGTGATCGAGCCGGGCGTCGACATACAGAGAGTCTCCTTTGTGATGAGATCCCCATGGCGGGTGGTCGTGGGCGACACTGCGCACCCATCAGCGGGGGAGGGAAGCATACGCCGCAACCAGGGGAGAAAAGTCCTCTAATAAGGGGTTTCTGAGGATTCCATGCGGAATCGTGTTACCTCTGAATGCCGTTTGCGTTTAAACTCAAGACCTCGGAGACACTCGCTTGCAGGATCGCACCGGGTACCACAATTTCGCCGCCACGACCCTCGCGGCAATGATCACCGCGTTTACGACGACCAAGGCGCATGGTGCCATGGCGTTGATCGGTTTGACACAAGCCACATGGGTGCTCAGTGCATGGGCGCTCTTGGGTGTCGTGTTTTTGGTGGTGGTGACCATGGTGTGGGTGATTACGCTTCGACGCAAACTCGCATCGAGCACGTTTGAGCTTCGGGAAGAACGCGCCCGACTTCGGGCGATCACCGAGAGCGTGCCCGGCATCGTGTACGGCTTCTTCGAACGCGAAGACGGCAAGCG
This sequence comes from Phycisphaerales bacterium, assembly GCA_046342165.1. Classification (GTDB taxonomy): domain Bacteria; phylum Planctomycetota; class Phycisphaerae; order Phycisphaerales; family UBA1924; genus JBEIUO01. Next base: position 7,413 of record JBKDPX010000122.1, read on the forward strand.
TGAACTTCGATACTCAAACGGACGCGCGGAACAATGGCGGCGTGAGTTCACGGCGTTGACCCCCGACTCTCTGATTCATCCGGAGTGGATGATGAACGAGCGCGACGCTGCGGACTTCCTGCGTCGTATGCGTGTCGACGGACGACCGCGTCGTGTCCAGCACCAGATTCACTTGGTGGGTGACAAGGGGAATGATCGCTGGATCCAGATCACGCTGGATCCCGAGCCCGTGAAGAACGGCGTGCTGTGGCACGGAATCATGCAGGACGCCACGGAACTTCGAATCGCCGCCGATGCGCTCGCGCGCAGTGAAAAAAACTTCCGCGAGATCTTTCAATCCACTCGCGATGCGATTCTCGTCTTCGCGCCCGGCGGCGGACTGATCCTCGAGGCCAACGCCGCGGCCTGCGAGTTGTACGGTTATCCGCGCGAGCAGTTGCTCACGATGGAGGCGTCGCAGATTCTCGAGGCATGCTGTGATTTCGAGATGGCCGCGGATTGCTATTCGGAAACCTGCCAGCGGCATCGATTGGCGGACGGCACTCAGCGGGACATGGAGTGTCACATGTCCCTTATCGAATTCGCGGGCGATCATGCGATCCTCTGCATCGGTCGCGACGTGAGTTCGAAAGTGCGTGAGGAAGAGCAGCGCGCGCTGCTCGAGAACCGCCTTGAACACGCCCGCAAGATGGAGAGTCTTGGCTTGCTGGCGGGCGGTATCGCGCACGACTTCAACAACCTGCTTGTGGGCATCATGGGAAATGCTTCACTCGCTCGCGCACCGGGTGTCGATCGAAACGCGCTCGATCAGTCGCTTGATCAGATCATCAAAACCACCGCTCGCGCGTCGGAACTCACTCAGCAACTGCTTGCCTATGCGGGCAAGGCGAATCTCAAAGTCA
>JBKDPX010000123.1:0-3862 GCA_046342165.1 Phycisphaerales bacterium
CCGGACCATCTCGCCAGCGGCGGAATCAGCGCAAGCATCGCCACCGTCAAAATGTCCTGCGCGATCGAGATGCCGATTCCGACTCGTCCGTGGATCGTTTGCAACTCCTTGCGCTGTGTCACCACGCGCACGAACACCGCCGTCGAACTGATCGCCGCGCCCATCGAAATCAACAAAGCCACGGGCGCACGCACGCCGACGAACATCAGTCCGACCCACGACAACACCACCACGGCGACGGTCGAAATCACGCCGATCGCCAAAATGTGAACCATGCCGCGCCGGATCGAGTCAAGATCCAAGTGAAGACCGATGCCGAACATCAGTAGGATCACCGCAAGATCACTGATCTGTTCGACGCGTTCTCCGTCTTGCACCAGCCCCAACATATGCGGCCCGAGAATCACCCCTGCGATCAGAAATCCCGGAATCGATTCCAGGTTCGCCCGTCGAAACAGCGCCGCCAACGCTCCCGCGGCGACGAGCATGTACGTCAGATCCAACGCAAACGCGCTGATGCCCGATGCGAGCGTCGCTGTCACGATTCACCCCCGCGCGCACGCTCGCGCACATGTCGATGCACCAACACCGACAACAATGTGATATCCGCAGGTGTCATCCCCTCGAGTCTTCCCGCTTGACCGAATGTTCGCGGCCGATACTTCGTCAGCGCATAACGCGCCTCATTGCGAAGGTTCGGCAGTGCATTGAAATCGATCTCCTCGGGAATCCGCTTGTGCTCGATCTCCGCATGCCGACGAACCTCGGCACGCTGCCGATCCAGATACACCTCGTAGCGAATCTCCGCCACAGCGGTCATCCATGCGCCTCGATCTTTCGCGTCCGGCGCTTCCGCGTCGTGTCGCAACCTCGTCGCGATCTCGTCAGGATCACGATCATGCGCGCGAAGCAGGCGCTCCCCTGTCACGCCATCGATCTTGTGTTGCTTGATGAACGCACTGATCGCCTGCACGGCTTGGGTCCGCTCCGCATGCCTCGCCCGACGTCGAGCACCAAGTTCATGATTCGACAGCAAACCCATTCGATCCGCGATTCCGGTCAGTCGTTCGGGCGCGTTGTCGGCGCGCAACAACAATCGATGCTCCGCGCGGCTCGTGAACATGCGATACGGCTCCACCGGCGTCTTCGTCACCAGATCATCCATCAACACGCCGATGTACGCCTCATCGCGACCCAGCACCCACTCTCCGGAGCCGGCGACATAACGCGCCGCGTTCACGCCGGCGACGAGCCCTTGCGCACCCGCCTCCTCATATCCGCTTGTGCCGTTGATCTGCCCCGCGAGAAACAAACCCTCGACGCTCCGCGTCATGCCTGTCGGGAGAATCTGATGCGGACGCACCATGTCGTACTCGACGGCATAGCCGTATCGCAATATCTCCGCCTTCTCACATCCCGGCATAGCACGCACGATCGAATCCTGAACATCCGCCGGCAAACTCGTCGAAATCCCGTTGCAGTAGATCCAATCATCCTCAAGGCTCTCAGGCTCGAGAAAAACACCGTGCGTCTCGCGCTCGGCGAATCTCACGACCTTGTCCTCGATCGACGGGCAATATCGCGGACCCGTCGATTCAATCTGCCCGCTGTACATCGGGGCACGATGCAGATTCGCTCGGATCAACTCATGCGTCGCGGCCGTTGTCTTGGTCTCACGACACTCCACCTGCGGCAACACGGGAAACTTCGCGATACTCGGCGCCGACTCCGACGACCCGCCGCGCGCAGAGAGTTCACTGAACGCGACAGGTTCGGCATCTCCGGGTTGCGCCGTCAGCGAGTCCCAATCAATCGTCGAACGCTTCAAGCGTGGCGGCGTTCCCGTCTTCAGTCGTCCCAACTCAAAACCCAAAGATCTCAAACTCGATGAGATTCCAACCGCAGCGCCTTCACCGTATCGACCGCCCTCGCTCTTGGCTTCGCCCGTGTGCATCAGGCCACGCATGAACGTTCCCGTGGTGAGCACGACCGCTCGCGATTCACACATCAACGCTTGCCCGCCGCCGTCTCTCACGACCACGCCCTGCAAACGCCCGCGCTCGATCACGATGTCTTCGACACTGCCCGCGATCACCCGGATTTCCGAACGGGATGCGACGAGTCTCTGAACCGCCCGCGCATACGCATGCTTATCGCATTGCGCTCGTGGCCCGTGCACCGCCGGTCCTTTGCTCGTGTTCAGCATGCGGAACTGAATGCCCGTGGCATCCGTCGCCAACCCCATCACGCCGCCGAGGGCATCGATCTCACGAACCAACTGACCCTTGGCAAGTCCGCCGATCGCCGGATTGCAACTCATCACACCGATCTTCATCGGATCCATGGTGACAAGCGCCACGGTTCCCGCACCGGGCAGCAGATTCGCCGCCGCCCACGCCGCCTCAACGCCGGCATGGCCGCCACCGATCACCACAACTTCATAACGCTCGCGATTCACGCCTGAATGATAGGAACCGATCGCTCGTGAACCGCTCGCTCCAAGGTCCGCATGCGATGAACATTTCCGTGCAAGTCCACCACAATCACCCCGACGGATCCGCCGGTACCGCATCGCCGGATCCGAGCCTCAACGCAAAGCTTTCCGGTTTTCGCGTCTCGTGCGGATCTCCACATCGGGCGCATCGTTCCAACCCCGTCCCAACTCGGATCAACGGCCCATGAATCGATGAAATCCTCCGGTGCTTTCGAATGGCCGTCAACCTTCGCGTCACGCAAGGTGATCGTCAACTCTCCATCACGATTGTCGCAATCGACGACGAATGTCGTCGGTCCGACCCAACGCAGTTCCTCGCATTCGCACGGATCATGCAACTCCCTCGGAACCATCACCGGACGAATGCGAACTCCCGCGGATAAAGCCTCCTCGATCATTCCGGCGATTTCAGGAGTCATCCGATCGAACAACACCGTCGCATCGGTCTCCCGCGCGTGCATGACTGACCGAATGCCGTCCACGCCGATCTCACACCGCTCGCCGTCGCGACGCCACACACCATGCGCATCCTTGTTCGCGCCAAAGGACTGTAAAACCTCATCATCGCTCTTCGACGGTTGATCCGCCCTTCGAGTCACACCGAGATCGAGAATCGTGAAGCTTGCGCCGCATCGAAGCAATCGCGCTCTCGTCGTACGAAACGCATGGCCGCCGATATCGGCGCCGACGAAATCCCGTCCCGTTCTCGCCGCCGCTTCAAGTGTCGTTCCGGAGCCGCAAAACAGATCCGCCACGAGATCACCCGGATCCGTCGTCGCGCGGATCAACAACTCCAACAAGCCGCGCGGCTTTTGCGTCGGATAGCCCAATCGATCCGCGGAGACATTGAGCACGGGCCTGCAGTTGATTTCCTCAGGCCGCCCCTCCTCATCCAACACCGTCGGCGCTCCTTCGATCACGTCGCGGAGAAGCGTGTCGACGTAGTGCCGCCCATCCGCATCGACCTTCGAACCCATGAACGGCTTGCGCAGATACTGACGCTCCGTCAGAGGCCTGATAAAGAACGCCTCGCTCTTTGAATACAGCAGGATCGAGTCATGCTTTCTCGGAAGACTTTTCCTGCGTGATGCGCCGCCGCTTCGATACGCCCACACGATCTCATTTCGAAAATTGCGCTCGCCGAACAACTCATCCAGCATCATGCGCAGACGATGGGAGACGCGCCAATCGCAGTGTACGAGCAAACATCCGTCTTCCGCGAGAATCCCGCGGATCATCGCGCATCGTTCATACATCAGATGAATATAAGATCGGGCGTCGACACCCCATCGATCCCCGTAGGCCACGGGGCCGTCAGCCGTCATCGAAAACGAATGTCCGACGTCAAAAGGCGGATCGATATAACAA
>JBKDPX010000124.1:0-4681 GCA_046342165.1 Phycisphaerales bacterium
GCATGGCGCTGGCTTCCTTCTATCGCCGTTTGCGGTCTTGCCGTTTATCGCGCCAACGGTGACTCGGGATTCCCGAACTGGCATGGAGATCTTTTTGCCGGCGGACTCGCAGGCTCCGTCGTGGATCGCATCAAGGTCAAAGATGGTGCGATGGTCGAGCGCGAATCGATTCTGCTGGGCAAGGGCCGCGTCCGCGATGTTCAACAAGGCATCGATGGCTGTCTGTATGTGCTGCTTGAAAGTCCCGGCCGCATCGTGAAGATCAGTCCGGCACAGTGAAAGTGATCAGCGCAATCGCTCCGCCCATTTCTTCAGCGTTTCATGACGCGTGAGGTCGTAACTCAACGGCGTCACCGTGATGCAACCGCCGAGTAACTCGGCGACATCCGAACCCGAGTCCGTGCCCTTGAAATCCAAACCGTTTCCGGCCGCCCAGTAGTAGACCTGACCCGTCGGACTGACGCGGCGTTCGTACTTGTCGTGCAACCCGTGCACGTTCATCGGACAGATCTTGATCGGTGGCATCGGTGGAAGTGCGGTCTCCCCGCGATCTTCACACAGCGGCACATTGATGCTGATGCACTCATGTGCCTTCGGCAGTCCGTCTTTGATCAACACCTCGATCGTCTTGCGTGCCCAGTACGCGCCGACATCAAAGCGTGACGGCCGCTTCCCGCGTTGCATGCTTACCGCGATCGATGGCACTCCCAAAAACGCGGCTTCGAGTGCGGCGGCGACGGTTCCCGAATACACCACATTGATCCCGCAGTTCGCGCCGTCGTTCATGCCGCTGATCACCAGATCCGGCTTGGTTCCTTCGCCGAATCGTTCGGGCCAGAGATTGGAGATCGCAAGCTTCACACAGTCCGCGGGTCGCCCGTCAACGCTCATGCCGATCATCCGGCCCTCGCCCGTTAACTCAATCGACTGCGGTTCGGTCATCAGCGGAATGTGAAAGGTCACGCCGTGACCGGTCGCGGACTGCACGGTCAACGGGGCGATCGCCATCACCTCTTTGCCGAGCGGGCCATCGTGGCGTCCTGTATGGTTCGTCAAAGCCTCGTACATCGCGGCGATGCCGGGCGCGCGAATACCGTCGTCATTGGTAAGTAGGATGTTCATATTGACGAAAGAACCGTAGCGGGCTCATGGTTTGAGCGTTGAAAACCGAGTGAAATTCGGCTACATTGGTTTCATGGCATCGATCATCATCGCGTCGGGTGAGCAGTCCGGTGTGTTCCTTCCGCTTGGAAAAGGAGCGGTCGTCATCGGCCGCGCCGAGAACCTGCCGATGCAGGTCGTCGACGAAAAAGTCTCGCGAAAGCACATTCAGATCAAGCCGGGTGATGACGGTCTGTTTCGACTGACAGACATGGGTTCGAGCAACGGCACGAGCGTCGGTGGTCGCAAGATCTCGGATGAGACCATTCTGCGCGATGGTGACGAGATCGAAATCGGTTCGACAAAACTCATCTTCACCACCGACGATCCGAAAGATCGCCCCAACGCGATGGAAGTCCTCAAAAAGGTCGGCCAACGCGGCAGAAGCACATTGATGAGGTGAGGAGGAAGGCATTGGGCCGAAGGCCATAGGCACTAGGCCATAGGGATCAAGCTCCTCAATAATCCTGATACTTTCTCTTCTCCGCCCTCCGCCCTATGGCCCATGGCCTTCTGCCTATGCCCTTCTTCCCAACATCACCCTCGCCCACACTTCCAAACTGACGATCGTCCACATCGCTTCCACGACGAACCAGTCGCCGGCTTGGATTCTCTTGTGCCATTCAAGGATCGGCTCGGTGCGCATCCATCCTCTGGAAGACATCGAGGGGATCAGTTGCTCGCGCAGATACGCCTCGAACTCAGGGCGACGGAAGTAATCCAGAAGCGGCAGTCCGAAGCCCTCCTTGGTGCGATACGCGAAATGATCGCCGAAGCGTTTGGCCGCCATTTTCTTGAGCGCGACCTTCGTGCCGCGTTGAATCGCATGTCTGCGGAACAAACGCGGATCCACCATCGAATCCCGCGGCAGTGATCGCGAGAGTTCGACGAGATGTCGGTCGAGCATCGGCACGCGATTCTCGACCGAGTGCGCCATCATCATTTTGTCCTGTCGGATCAGGAGTTCGACCATGAAGGTCTGCGACTCGTATTTCAGGCAGTTCGCAAGTCGGTCGGACTTTCCTTCTTCGAAAATGCCGAGGCGCGAGGCGATCGTGCTTTCGAAATCGGCGTCGGGGCGAAGCGCTTTGAGCTGTGAAAAGCGCATCGATGCGGAGTAGTTGACGAACCAGTGGGAGAATGGAAGGTTCGGCGGCAAGTTGTAGTTGCGAGCGATCTTCGCGCCGATTCCGGGGATCTTCCCGCAGAGCAACGCCGCGGGCATCATGCGATCGCGCGTTGCGGCGAAGAAGAATCGCGGATATCCGCCGTAAACCTCGTCGGCGCCGTCGCCGCTGAGAAGAACCGTGACGCGCTTTTTCGATTCTTCCGCCAGTTTCTTCAGTCCCACGGCGTTCGCGAGATTCAGCGGATAATCCATGTGCCAGGTCGCGCGCTCGAGGTTGTCGAAGAAGTACTCGAATGTGAGCGGGAAGGTGTGGCAGGTGGTTTGTGTCTTCGCCGCGGCTTCGCGGATCCAACGCTCCTCGCTGACATGCTGTTCAGCGAAGGTGATTGAAAAGCTTTCGAGGTCCGCGCCGAATCGATCGCGCGCCATCGCCGTCACCAGCGATGAGTCGATGCCGCCCGACAACTGACATCCGAGTTTCACATCGCTGATGAGCTGGCTGCGGACTGAGTCTTCGAGTCTTTTCTCAATCAGCGTGGTGACATCGCCTGCGACCGGAGCGACTTCGCGATCCGGAATCTCCCAGTATCGAAGCGTCTTCACCGAGTTCGGAGTGATCGCCAATCTGAAGCCCGGACGCAACTGCTTGATGCCGCGGAACGGGGTGCGCTCGCCGGCTGTGTAACGAAACAGAAGTTGTTCATCGAGCGCATCAGGGTCGAGTTCGCGCGCGGCGCCCGGGAACTCAAGGAGCGATTTGATTTCGCTCGCCCACAGCAGCGTTTCGCCGACGCGCATGTAATACAGAGGCTTGATACCGATGTGATCGCGGGCGATGTGCACTTCGCGCTTGGCGAGATCGACCACGGCGAAGGCGAACATGCCGTTCAGCCGCTCGAGCATTCCCTCGATGCCGTACTCCTGATACAGATAGAGGAGAACTTCGGTGTCGGAGTTCGAACGGAATCGGTAGCCCTTGGACTCAAGATCGGGACGATGATCAAAGGCGTTGTAGACCTCGCCGTTGAAGGTGATGAAGACCTTGCCGTTGTCGCTCACCATCGGTTGATGGCCGTTGGCGGAGAGATCCAGAATGCTGAGCCGGTTGAAGCCGACGCAACCTCCGAAAGGACGGGAGGCGTTCAGGTCGTGGCCGACTTCTTCGGACGAACCGCCGCGAAGATCGAACGCGCGGATGCCTCGGTCGTCAGGCCCGCGATGTCGCGCCACATCCGCCATGCGTGAGATCACGCGCGGGTTGATGCTTGATCCGTCAAACGCCAATGCACCGACGATTCCGCACATTGCGAGTCCTTCGAAGTTCGCCGCGAAGCGGCGTTTCTCGCACCCGAATCCATGGGGCGCATTTTACTTGAGGAGTTCGGCCATCTTGGGCTGAGACTCCACGTAACGGCTGTGAACATCCTTGTAATGCTTGCGATAGATCGCATCACATTGATCGGCACTCGGGAACTTGGAACTGAAGCCGGGTTCGGCATGATCGAGCGTGCTTTCCGCACATTTGATCAGATGCGCCATCAGCAGGCGCGGATCCTCGTTGCCGACGGCGACACGGACAGTGGTGGGGCTGATGCCCGCGTCCCGCAACGCCTGCTCCGACAGTTCGCTGTGGCTCGTGATCGCCGGACACAACACAACCGTGTTCGGCTGCCCGAGGGACACTTGATGGCCGAAGACCGGGTCCAGGCCGTCGAAGAATCGCTGGAAGCTCGCGCGGTCGATCTTGGGCTTGCGTCCCCCCTTGCCCTCGAAATCAAATGTAAACAGCGGCGCGGGAAAGCCCAAGTGCATGCACTTCTCGCGCATCGCGGCGTTCTCATTCCCCGGCGCGGCGTTGCACTTCACGTTGATGTCGGGATGCGAGGCCAGGAACTCCGCGAAAGTCAATGTGTTGATCACCTTCGAGAGCATGCGCACCTCAAGCGTGTGCATGCCGTTGAGCACTTCGTACGCCTTGTCGCTGTCGAGGAAGGCGCCCTTCACGTAGTACACGTTCCAGAAAAGCGTCTCCTCCCATGAGTACGTCTTGGCGGATCCGTCCGGCGCAAGTCCCGGAGCGTGCTCGTGCTTGGGAATGAACATGCGTTCGTTGCGTCCGATGACCACGCCGGCGGTCGTGCTGCCGTGGCCTGAGAGGTCTTTCGTGTACGAGTGGATGATGAAGTCGGGCCGTTCCATCGGATCGGCCTTCTGAAGCGGACGATGAAGGAACGGAGTGCCGACGGTGCTGTCGCAGATGACTTCCATGCCGCGCTTGTGGGCCTCTTTGCAGATGCCGGGGACGTCGAGCACGTATCCGTGCGGATTGCACGGACTTTCAAGATAAACATAGATCCGGCGACCTGAGTCGAGGCGATCCTTGTTTTCGGC
>JBKDPX010000125.1:0-2295 GCA_046342165.1 Phycisphaerales bacterium
GGGCGACGGAGTCATCGTGTACAACGGGGAGTTGTACAACGATGTGACGCTTCGCGAATCCATGAGCGTCGACTTTCGTTCGCATTGCGACACAGAGACGCTCGTTGAACTGCTCTCGCGTGAAGGTGCATCGGCGCTTGCTCGATTGCGGGGCATGTACGCGTTCGGATTCGCGGATCTCAAGCGGCGCACGCTTCTACTCGCGCGCGATCCTCTGGGAATCAAACCGCTGTACTACTCGCAGGGTGATGGCGTCATTCGATTCGCAAGTGAGATCCCGCCGCTTCTTGCTTTACCTGATGTTTCAACGCAACCCGATTTCGTAGGGGTTCGAGCGTATCTCTCGACGATTCGAACGACGATCGGTGCGCACACGATGTATCGTGACATCAAGACGCTCTTGCCCGGCGAGTGGATTGAGTTCTCGCTCGATGATCCGACGCGTGTGATTCGTCGTGGACTCACGCCGATGTCCTCTTCGTTTGGTGAGGACACGCGCGAGTTGATCGCTGAATCGGTGCGCTTGCATTTGCGAAGCGATGTGCCGATGTGCGCGCTGCTGTCCGGCGGACTCGACAGTTCCATCATCGTGCGGGAAGCCTCGACGCAGGTGCGCCGACTGCAGACATATTGCTCGGGCGCGCGTTGCGGTGATCCACACGCCGTCGATGACTTTTCAGTCGCGCGTGAAGTCGCCGCGTTTTGCAGTACGGAACATCATGAAGCGCCGGTGACGCGCGAGTTGTTCGTCGCGCGGTGGGGTGAATTGGTTTCCGCTTCACGCGTGCCGATGTCAACGCCCCATGAAGTTGCGATCAACGAAGTCGCTCGCGTACTTCGGTCGCAAGGACATGTCGTCGCGCTGAGCGGCGAAGGCGCGGATGAGCTCTTTGGCGGCTATGACATTTCGTTGACGGCCGCGGCGAGAATTCATGCGGATGGCAAGGTGCCGATCGCGCATGCGGCTGCGGCCGAACTGCAGGGTGCGTCGTGGATCCCGTGCGGCGCGCTTGGGGGCGTGTTGAGCGAAGACGCGGCGGTTGCGGACGGAGGACTCGACTCGACGCTTCGCGAATACATCAATGAGTTCGAGCGAGTCGGATACGCACACGAGAGCGATCCTGTTCAAGCGCATTTGAGAGTGCAGCGGAGAATCAATCTTGCCGGCTTGTTGCTTCGTCTTGACGGAGCGACGATGCGGGCTTCTGTCGAGGGTCGCACGCCGTTTGCGGATGCGATCGTTGGTTCGTTCGCTGAGGCGTTGAGTTTGGATCAGAAGTTTGACGTTCGCGCGAAGGACGGCGAGACGCCGGGGGAACGCGCCGCGCGAACAAAGTTGGTTTTGCGCCGCGCATATGCGGGCGTACTTCCCGATTCAGTCATCACACGACCAAAGGCGAGCTTCCCGCTCCCGTTTGAGCGTTGGCTAGCTGAGGAAAATCCCCTGCGAGATTATGTGAACACGCATTTCGCGCGTGAGGTGTTGAATGAACCGCTACTGCACGCGCTCATGAGTGATCCCGGCACGCACTGGCGAGTGCTGTGGCCTGTCGCGAATCTCGCGGCGTGGGGTTCGAAGTTGTGATCAACCTGCGGTTTGATAGACGGGCACGGAGTCGATGAGCGTGCGCGTGTATTCATGCCGCGGCGCCGCGAAGATTTGATCGCTTGCGCCATGTTCGATGACGCGTCCGGATTTCAGGACGAGCACATCGTCGGCGATGTGGCGAACCGTCGCCATGTCGTGACTGATGAAGATGTACGAGACGCGCCGCTCGCGCTTGAGATCCATGAGCAGGTTGATGATTTGGCTGCGCACCGAGACGTCGAGTGCGGATGTCGGTTCATCACAAATAATAAGATCTGGAGAGAGCGTCAGTGCGCGGGCGATGGCGATTCGTTGGCGTTGACCGCCCGAAAATTGGTGCGGATAGCGTTCCAGCGAATCTTGCGGCATGCCGCACAGTCCCAGCAGTTCGCTCGCGGCCATTCGTCGTTCCTCGCGAGACATCCGCGGGCGGTGAACGATGAGCGGCTCGGTGACGATCTCCTCGATGGTGTGCCGCGGGTTCATCGAGCTGTAGGGATCCTGGAAGATCATCTGCAAAGTGGCGCGCAGTTCTCGAGCGACGCGGCGGGGCGCGGTCCGAAGGTCCTCCCCTCGAAACAGCACGGAGCCGGAAGCGATCGGCATCGCGCCGATGAGAGCGCGGGCGAGCGTGGAGGTCCGTGACCGCGATTCGGCGTGGAGCGCGAGCGTGGTTCGCTTTGCGACGGAGCTCGGAGGGTGAGGGA
>JBKDPX010000126.1:0-4953 GCA_046342165.1 Phycisphaerales bacterium
TGGTGTGGCATTGCAACACGCGCAACCACTCCGCGACATCGTCGAGATGCATGTGCATGCCGACCTTCGCCCGCTCCTTATGGTCCGGCTCGAAGAACGTGCACTCGGAGATCACGATTTGCGCGGCCATCACATCGGGTCGGATGAGATGCGGTCCCGGGCTGGTATCGCCGGTGTATGCGATCAACGGAATCTCGAACGAATTGGTGATCGCGACGCCGCGATCCTTGAGTTCGCGGAGTTTTTCCTGCGGGAGATCGCCGAACTCGGGCTTCAACTTGGTCCGCTTTTCGTACACGACGTAACCGAAGCTCGGACAGGTGTGTTCGGTTTCGAAACCCTTGAGGAAGATGTTGTTCTTGATCTCGTGGGGCTGATCGGGAAGAAGGGGGATCAGTTCATATGGCGTGCGTTGACGCTCGAGATCCACGAATCCGGCCATCATGCGATGGATGTCATTGGCGATGCGATGATCGCAGATGATCTTCGCGGTTCCCATGCCTTGAAACCTGCGCTGCGAGCAGAAGTAGGCGAGCGCGCCGATGTGATCCATATGTCCGTGCGTGATCGCCAGATGTTTGCTCGGAAGCATCGCGCGCGGACAGGTTCCGATATCAAATCCGAGATCGAGCTCGGGGATGCAGATGCTCGTCGCCTCACCGGCGACGGATTCGCCGACGATTCGGAAAGGCGGAACGTAGAGAAAACCGAGCGAATTGTCACGAGGGGGCGGCTTGGGAATCACCGAAAATCTCCTTCACAGGCTTCCGCCTGCACGGAACAGGACGTGTACAAAAGTCATCGTAGGGCGGATCGCCTTTCGAAACGATCGATGAAGCCCGAATCATCGCGACTTGAATATACCACGAAGAGCCTCGACCTGTGAGGATTTCATCGGATCATCTTTCGCCGCCGCGACGTTACACATCGCCTGCGCCGCGTTTCTGAATCCGGGGATCACGCTCACCACATGATCATGCGCCAACACCCATCGTTGTGCGAGCGAAGAGAGCGTTTCGGTTCGATCACGGTTCGGTTCACCGTGCTGTCGCAGAACCTCGGAGAGTTTGTCACGAACGGCGCGCAAGGTCTCGGCATTGAAGTCCTTTCGACTCGTTCGATAATCTCCCGGTTCGAACGCCGGGGGACGTTCCGGATCGAACTTGTCGAGCAAAATACCCTGATCGAGCGGCCCGAAACCGACGAAACCGCAGTTGTATCGTCGCATCAGATCCTGCAGCACGCATCCGGGTCTGATGAAGTCGTCATAACGGAGATTCGCTTTATTTTGGAGCACGTGAGGACGAAGCACAGGGATCACGCGATTGAAATCCTCGTCGGTATACGCCGATTGTCCGATCGCCCGCACTTTGCCCTCCTTGACGAGCGCATGCATGGTCGCCGCGGCTTCCGGGAGGTAGTCGTGCTGTCGACCTTCGTAGTCGGGACCGATGAAGGTTCCGTGATGAAAGTAATATATGTCAATATATTCCGTTCCGAGATTTCGAAGAGACTGCTCACATTGGTTTCGGATGTGTCTCGGGTCGTAACCGTGAGGGGCGGTTCCCTTGAAATGCCCGACTTTCGTCGCGATCACTTGGTTTTCACGTTTGACGTTCATGCGTCGAAAAGCGAGACCAAGAGTTCGCTCGGCGCGCCCGTTGCCGTAGATATCGGCGTTGTCCCAGTGATTCACGCCGGCATCAAGACCGACGCGAATGCCCTCGAGAATGTCATCGTCGTTGACGCCGGCCCAGCCGATTGACTGTCCTGTCGCGGGGCTGAAGTTCGGCCCGCCCATCGTCCAACAACCGAAGCCGATTTCAGACACTTTGATGCCCGTGGTGCCAATTTCTCGGTAGCGCATATATCCTCATGGTATGAGCGAACGCCTGGATGAACATGAGGTGCGCAAAATTGCGAAGCTCGCCCGTCTGTCGTTGACTGACGAAGAGGTTCATCGGTTCGCGAGCCAACTGACACGCGTGCTGTCCTATGTCAACAGACTCACCGCGAAAGATGAGTCATCGGAATCGTTCGTTGGCGTTGGAAAGGGAGATCCCCTCGCCGAGGATCGCCCGGGCATGATGATGAGCAACGCCGAATTGATGCGAATCGCTCCTGTGACGGATCCGCCGTTCATTCGCGTACCGAAAGTGATCGATGACGGAGGTTCGTCATGAATCACTCAGCGTTTGACATATCCGCTTGCGTCCGAACCGGTCAACGCAAAGCCGTTGATGTCGTAAGCGAATCGCTGGAAGCGATTGAGCGATTGAATCCGACCATCAACGCGTTCGTCGAGGTGTTCACGCGTCAAGCGATGGATCGAGCCAAGAGCGTTGATGAAATGATGGCCGCAGGGGCGGGCGGTCATCTGACGCTCGCGGGTGTTCCGATCGCGGTGAAAGACAACATATGCATCGGCCCGGACTTGATGCAACCCGGCGACTCCATGGGTTTCGGAGGACGAACGACCTGCGCCAGTGCGATGTTGCGAGAGTACCGGAGTCCGTACACCGCGACGGCGGTTCAGCGGCTGATTGATGCGGGAGCGATCATCGTCGGTAAAACGAATATGGATGAGTTCGGCATGGGTTCTTCCACCGAACGCTCGATCTTCGGAGCGACGCGAAATCCCAGAGCCATCGATCGCGTGAGTGGCGGCAGCAGCGGGGGTTCGGCGGCGGCCGTCGCTTCCGGAATGGTTCCGCTGGCTCTCGGCTCTGATACCGGCGGAAGCGTGAGGCAACCGGCGGCATGGTGCGGAGTCATCGGTGTGAAACCCACATACGGCCGCGTCTCCAGGTACGGCTTGGTCGCATACGCGAGCAGTCTCGACCAGATCGGAGTGATCGGAAGTAACGGCAAGGATGTGTTCGATTGTCTTCGCATCATCTCCGGCGCCGATGAGTGCGACGCTACGAGTCGAAACACCGCGATGCCACAGGCGGATCCGTCTCGCGTGATTCGATCGATCGCGGTGCCGCGGCGCGCGTTCAGTGACGCGAATCATCCGAAAGTCAACGAACTGTTCAGAGCTTGGTTGGATGGTTGTCGATCACGCGGCATCATCGTGAATGAAGTTGAGATGTCGACGATCGACGCGGCGATCGCGGCGTACTACATCGTCGCCCCTGCGGAGGCGAGCTCGAATCTCGCGCGATACGACGGAGTCAGATACGGAGCTCGGTCGACAAACACCATCGACCTTGAAGCGCTGTATACGAATTCGCGCGGTGAAGGCTTCGGACCTGAAGTCAAAAGACGAATCATGCTCGGCACGTATGTTCTAAGCGCCGGATCTCAGGACGCCTACTACAAGAAAGCGCTCGGCACGCGGCGCGCGGTGTCCCGTGAGTTCGCGCAGGTGCTCGAGACGCATGATTTGATCGCGACTCCGACGACACCTTCCCACGCTTTCAAGATCGCCGAGAAGCTCGACGATCCGATCGCGATGTATATGGAGGACGCGTACACGGTTCCCGTGAATCTCGCGGGATTGCCGGCGATGTCACTGCCGATGGGTGAGGTGGTCTGTGATGATCGATCACTGCCCGTGGGGGTGCAACTGATCGCTCGAGCAAACGATGAAGAGGCGCTTGAGTTGATGGCCTGAATCGGTCCGGAAAATCAACGACGGTTTTGAATGTCCGGCTTTTCGTTGTAACGAAGCACACGCATCAAAACCGCGCGGTCCGCCGCGTCAGCGACTCCGGATCTGTTGATGTCAACGGGTGCGCGTTCGAATGCGTAGAGATCATCGATGTCGACCCGACCGTTGCCGTCGATATCCTCGCTGGAGCGTTGCGCGCGCGCGAGCGGATCACCGAGCACCATCTGCATCCAACTGAGGGCGGGAATGGACGTCCACGCCGCTTCGGCCCATGTGAGATTTCCGAGAATGAAGTTTTGAATGATGTAGCGATTGTCCGGCACCGAATCAGCCAACGGCTCCCACGCGTTCGCCATGGCGAAAGTGCCGCCCGCCGCGATGAAGTCCGCGGCTTGTTCCTGCATCTGGAAACCAAGAAGACCGAGACCGCCGAAATCACGACCGTTCCAACTTTCAATCGTGTTGAAGATCGCGCCGGCCGGATAGTTGAAACTGTCGGCGAAGATCATTCTTGCGCTGACAAGGTCGACGGTGTTCGGGAAGGTGCCCTAGTGGTTGCTTCCGTATGTCGCGAGCAACACCACAGGGTTGTTGATTCGTATGCCTAAACCGGCCTGCCAGTTCACGCGAGGCCCGATGTAGAAGCCCGTGGAGTTGGGCGCGTTGTTGTGCAGAATATTCGCCGTCACGAAGCGCTTGTCGGTCACCGTCATTTGTGTCAACACTTGTTCGTAGTCGTCGCTGTCGTACAAGGATGACATCGCGGAGTTGTAGTTATCAAACTCGCCGTTGTTTGGTGTGTTGATCGTGTTGACGCCGTTGCTTTCGTCGAGGATCACGACATCCGTGTTGACGTTGTACATGAAGCCGTCGGCGCGCGAAATCATGTCTCGAACGTGCTGGACGGTGTGACCGTCGAGCCGTGTCACAAGGTACATATCGCCTGCCGTCAGACGCGCGGCGCCCGAAACATTTGAAACCCATACGGGTCCGCCGCCGCTGGCGGTCAGCGTTTTGGCCGCCAACATGTTCGCGGTCGTGAAGTTCGACACCGATTGATTACTCTTCCAGTACGGGTTCAACACCGCTCCGTCGGATTTACTGTCCGCCGAACCGCCGACTTCACCGCTTTCAAGATTCTGCCACACCAGCGTCAACTCACTGTCGACACTCGCGCAATTCGCATCGTTCGCGTCGAATTGCGCGGGGAAGTCCGTCGCGTTTGATCCGACGAAATCCCCGCAGTTCGCGGCGTCCGTATCTTGGATTCGATGAGGAAGCCCTTTGGTGAGAACGAAGCAACGCACACGGGTTGAAAGACCCGTGTTCGTCAGATG
>JBKDPX010000127.1:0-5419 GCA_046342165.1 Phycisphaerales bacterium
GCTACAAGTTCAGCACCTATGCGACATGGTGGATTCGGCAGGCGATCACCCGCGCGATCGCCGATCACGCACGCACGATTCGCATTCCCGTGCACATGATCGAAACGATGACGCGACTGCGGAACATTCAGAAAGAGATCATTCAAAAGACGGGCGTTGAGCCGACCACCGACGAATTGGCCGAAAAGGCCGGCATGACAGCCGCCGAGGTTCGTCGTGTCATGAAAATCAGTCGGCATCCGGTCAGTCTCGATCGCCCCGTCGGCGAGGGGGACGATTCCTATTTCGGGGATTTCATCGAAGATGACAGCCAGTCGGCTCCGGCGGACACCGCGGCGCAGGAAATGTTGCGCGGCCGAATCGAGAGCGTTCTTCGAACCCTCACGTACCGCGAGCGAGAGATCATCAAGCTTCGCTATGGAATCGGCGACGGTTACACCTACACGCTCGAGGAAGTCGGCCGAATCTTCAAAGTGACACGGGAGCGTGTCCGCCAGGTGGAGGCCAAGGCTATCCGGAAGCTGCAGCATCCGGTCCGCGCGAGAAAGCTCCAAGGATTCGTGGACGGAAGCCTTTACCGCGAAGTTCGCGGCGATACCCAAACAGTGGAATCGTTACGCCAAGCTCAGCAAGCCGCTGTACAGCGAATCCAATCGATGCCGTCTGCGGAGCCGGAAGATTTACCGGATTTTGACGAAGGACAGGATGACGATTCCCTCTCCTGAGTCGACGCAAGCTGAAATCGAAACGACTAGAATGCGCTGTTCCCGTGTCGGGGATGAACCCGGCGGTCCTTGTTGGACGCGCCGCGGGAATCGGTCGACGGATCGAAGCCGCATGTTGCGCGCTTGCGACTGATTCCTGATCCACAGGTTCGAATCAGCACCCTCCCCTCACGCATTCGGAAGTCAGCCGCACGCCGCGCCCGATTGATTGACATCGGTGCAGTGCAGCGATTCGAGTGCCCGCCGCCACAGCCGACCGTGATCGTCGGCATGATCAAGGATTGACACCAATGGCGATTTGGCTTTGGATCGGCTTCATCGGATTCCTGCTCGCGTTCATGGCGGCGGATTTATTCGTCTTCCACCGGCGCAACCAGGTCATCACGATCAAGACCGCATTGGTGTGGACGGCGGTGTGTGTGGTGCTCGCATTGGCGTTCGTACCGATCATCTACATCATCTATGAGCGCCATATCTTCGGAATGGGAATGGCCGACGGAACTCCGGTTCTGAACGGCATCGATGCCTCGGCGCAGTTTCTCCAAGGCTTCATTATGGAGAAAGCGCTCAGCGTTGACAATCTCTTCGTCTTCGCATTGATCTTCACGCACTTTAGTGTGCCTCGGGAGTATCAGCACCGGGTGCTCACATGGGGAATCATCGCGACCATCATCATGCGCGGCACGGTGATCGGTCTTGCGATCGGATTACTCGACAATTTCCACTGGCTCATTTATATCGCGGGCGCGTTTCTCGTGTACACGGGATTCAAGATGTTCGTGGTGAAGGACGATGACGAATTCGACCCGGACAAGAGCCTGGCGGTTCGCGTCATCCGGCGAATCGTGCCGGTGACTTCGGAGTATCACGAAGACAAGTTCATGGCGCGGGTCAACGGCAAAATGTGTGCGACACCACTTTTGCTGGTTCTGCTCATTCTCAATGTGGTCGACATCATCTTCGCGGTTGATTCCGTTCCCGCGATCGTGGCTATCACCAGCGACTCCTTCTTGATGTTCTCGTCGAACATGTTCGCGATCCTCGGTCTTCGCGCGTTGTACTTCGTGCTCGCCGAAGCGATGGCTTACTTCAGATATCTCAAGGTGAGCCTCGCGTTTATTCTGGTGTTCGTCGGCGGCAAGATGCTCTTTGAGGGCGCGTACACGCTTCACAAACTCGAGGCGTATCTTCCGGATTGGGCGGAACCTTTGGTCAGTTGGCTCCCGGATGCGCCTTACAAGTTGAACACATTGGTCTCTTTGGGAGTGATCGCCGTTACGCTCGCCATCGGCATGATCGCCTCGCACATTCGAGCGGCGCCGACCGGCGGCGATGATCGTCACGGACAATGATTCTTCCCTGGCTCATTTTGTTTCTCGTGATCTGTGCGTTGTCGCTGGCGGATCTGCACGTGCTGAATCGCAAGCCTTCGGTGCACAAGCCGTCCACAGCCATGCTGTGGTTCAGCTTTTATCTGCTGCTCGCGATGGCGTTCAACGCCGCGCTGTATGTAATTTACAACCGAAATCCGCTTGAAATCGGAGCTTCGGGAACGATCCGCGACGGACACCAGGCTTCGTTCGAGTTCCTCAGCGCACTGCTGTTGGATCTGGCCCTCGATCTCGACATGGTTTTCGTCTTCTCCGCGGTCTTCGCCCATTTCAAGACGCCCGAGGAGTTGCAACGCCGCGTGTTGTTGTGGGGCGTTGTGGTGACACAACTCGTTCAGGGCCCCGTCATCTTCATGCTCTCGCGCGGATTGGATGCGCCCGGCTTCGGTGGCGCGCTGCGATTGACGCTCGCGGCGGTTTTGATCGTCGCGGCGTTTCGCATGATTCTCATGCGACGAGACACGCTCGCGGTGGAAAGCAATCCGTTGTACAAACTGCTGACGCGAATGCTTCCGATCACTGAGTCGGGAGAGCGCGGCACGCTCATGACACGCGTTCAAGGCAAGTATGCGTTCACGCCTTTGGTGTTCACGCTTGCCGTGCTCACGACGGCGGAATTGGTCTTTTCGCTCGATTCCATTCCGGCCACCTTCGCTGTTTGCTCCGATCCGCTGATCATCTTCGCGGCCAACGGAATCGGACTGCTGTGCATGCGATCCCTGTATTTCGCGATCAAGGACGCGAAGCCCGCGCTTCGTTACATCAAAGTCGGACTTGCGCTGACGCTGGTTCACTGCGCCATCGCGATCGCACTCCCGCAATCGTCACGATTGCCGCCCGAGATCTTCCTTGCGGTCATCCTCGCCGCGGTGGGTATCGGTCTTTCACTCGCGGCGATCTATCGCTCGAAGCCGGCACAATCACAGGAAGAGCAGGACATTTCACCGCTCGGCCCCGAAGCGGATCGCATCGCGCGCCATGCAGTGAAACACGGGCGCAAAGTTCTCATCTTGGTGCTCGGCATCTCCGTCGTGGTCGTCGGCATCATCATGATCGTCGCGCCGGGGCCGGCGGTCATCGTCATTCCCGCAGGATTGGCGCTTCTGGCGACGGAGTTCATCTGGGCCCGTCGACTGCTCGTCACCTACCACACGCATGCCGTCTCTTTCACCAAACGCGCGGGTGATGCGATGGTGAAAAAGCCGCGCCCTTGGCTGATTCCTCCTGTGCTTGCACTGCTCGGCGGCGCTTTGTACGGCGCGACACGGGTCTGGGAAGCGCAATGGGTTCTCCTCGCCGCGAGCCCCTTCGTCGCATTCACGATGATGTGGACCGTGACGACCGTTCGAAAGACGATCGAGCTTCGACGCTCGCGCAGCGCCCCCCCCGAAGGGTGATTTTCTCGGACTCGGATCTGTTTTTCCTCCAGTCGTCGGAGGATGCGAAAGTCATTCCCTGAATCGGACGATGTTCCCCATTGAGTGCTCGAATTCGGTGCGGCCGCAAAGTGGTCGCATCGGGTACGCCGACGCGTGAGGCATCGATCGACGCTCAAGGAGTGGCCGCGAACATGTCGTATCGTCCGCAATCCGCCCGGAGCGTCTGCAGATCAATCACCTTGAGCTTGTTCATCGCATCAGGCGGTGTTCATGCGTTGGCACAGCAGACGCCGGCGCAGCCGAGTCTCGGGTCGATGATGAATGCGGGAACTTCTCGCGCTCAGAATGACAAGGGCTCCACTCCTAAGACCCCGGTGAAGGAGACAACCAAGGTACGCGTCGACGAAAACGCGATCGTGGATTTACATGTGAACGATGAGGATCTCGCCAATGTGCTGGAGATGCTCTCGATTCAGAGTCGCCGAAACATCATCGCCGGGAAGGATGTCAGTGCGCGCGTCACCGCGAATCTCTATAACGTCACGTTTTTCGAGGCATTGGACGCGATTCTTCATATCAACGGCTACGGATACGTCGAGGATGGCAACTTCATTTATGTGTACACCAGTGAAGAAATAGAAAAGCTCGCCGCTGAAAGCCGTCAGAAGGTCTCCAAGGTCATCAAGCTGAACTATCTCAACGCAATTGACGCGGCTGAGTTCGCCAAACCTCTGCTTTCGACGGACGGTCAGATCAAGACTCCCGGCAAAACCGCGAGTTTCCCGACCTTGGGCGACACGCCGATCGGAAGCGATGAGTACGCGCACGAAGCGATGTTGGTTGTGATCGATTTCGAGGAAAATGTCGCCGAAGTCGAAACACTGATCGCGCAGATCGATACTCGTCCAGCACAGGTGTTGGTTGAAGCGACGATCTTGCAGACGCAACTCAACGAAGCGAACGCGTTCGGCGTCGATTTCGCCGTGATCGCGAACATCAATTTCGCCGATTTCGTCGGCATCGGCGGTCCGCTGCAGGCCGCGAACGCGCTCATCGGCGGCAAGTCGGCGTCCGGCGGCACGAATCCCCTTCCCGCCGACGGCGGTGGATCGGCGATCTCCAGCAATGTCGGCAACACCGCGGGTGCAGGCGGACTCAAGGTCGGTGTCGTGTCGAATGATGTTGCGGTGTTCATGAGAATGCTGGATGAAGTCACGGATACGACGATCTTGTCGAATCCCAAGATTCTGGCGTTGAACCGTCAACCCAGCCGCGTGTTGGTCGGCCGCAAGGTCGGCTATCTCCAGACGACGGCGACCGAAACATCCACCACGCAGACCGTTGAGTTCCTGGATACGGGTACACAGTTGTACTTCCGCCCCTTCGTGACCAACGAAGGAATGATCCGCATGGAACTCAAGCCGCAGGTGTCGGAAGCCGTGATCCGCGAGACCAATGACGCGACAGGCGCAGCGGTCACGATCCCGGATGAAATCACGAACGAGCTCGTCACGAACGTCATGGTGCGTGACGGTCAGACGATCGTCCTCGGCGGATTGTTCCGCGAAAGCACAGAGACCTCGCGGCGTCAGGTTCCGTTCCTGGGTGACATTCCGTTGTTGGGCAAAGCGTTCCGCGGCCATGACGACGAGACACAGCGCAACGAAATCATCTTCCTGATCACCCCCACCATCGTCAATGACACGACTCTCGCGGAAGCCGGGGAGCGAGGCATGGATGCGGTGGAAAAAGTGCGTGCCGGCGCTCGTGAGGGCGTGCTTCGCTGGAGTCGAGATCGCATGTCCGCGCTTCGCAACATCGAGGCGGAGCGTCTTGCGCAGGAAGGCGACACGGACCGCGCGTTGTGGATGCTCGACCGCAGTCTGACGCTGAATCCCGGCCAGGCCGATGCCATCACCATGCG
>JBKDPX010000128.1:0-2341 GCA_046342165.1 Phycisphaerales bacterium
GACCAAAACCGCGAGATCCTGAATGGCACAAGCCCTCTGCACATCAACCGTTGAACCTATGCCCGCCGTCGCGGGCCAAATCAGTTGGGATGCGCCGGAACGAGCCGCGGCGAAGGCTGCGGCCATCAGCGCCCCCGCTTCTATTTCAGCATCAGAAGCTCCTGCAGTCGTGGCTGACAGAGCTTGGCGCGTACCCAATGCAAGCTGGAGCGTCTCACACTGGGTTGTGATCGATTCCATCCGAATGCGATCGGACCAGAGCTCCGGTGGGAATGCGAGTACTGTCGGATACGAGATGCGATCCGAGCCGACAGATGCCGCCACCGCCTTGTCTCGTGCGATAGCCATGCAAACCAGAGCCGGGAGTCCCCCATCACTCAAAATGTAGATTCGCGGGGGGGATGTCATTCTTCACATCATCGGCCCGAGCGCCGATCGTTCTTTATTTTGGCACGTGAGTCAGGATGGATTCGCGAAGAGAGACCTACCAATTCCACTCGAAGTCATGCCAAACGGGAGAGAACGCTATCATCGGGCATCGATTACCCGGACGGGTGGATCCGCTCCTGTAATCACGCCACGATGGAGTGACGCGGCATGATCTGGCAGATTACGACGGTTGTCATGACGATTTTGGTGTTGGGTCTGTCGGTGCGACTGCGTCAACTTAAAGCCAAGCACGTTTACTCCGGGCTGTTCGGCGGTTGGCCGATCGAAAAGATCGCCATCTCTGACATCGATCCCGTGTTCGCCCGCACACCGCTCGGTCCCAAAATCGAGGCGGAAGTTCGATTCAACTCCGGCTACGGCGTGCGCGGCGGAGTGTCTGATCTTGAAACTTGGGTCCTTTGCGTGCTCGCAAAAGCTTCCGGCCGAATTTTCGAGTTCGGAACGTACACGGGCAAGACAACCTACCTTCTCGCCGCGAACAGCGGTCCGACATCGCGCGTTACAACCATCACCCTGCGGGAGTCAGACTCGCAACAGTATCAACACGCAAGCGGCGACTCCTCCCACGATCGACGGGCAGCGCTTCGTGAAGCTTCAGAAGAAAAGTTCTACTACACCGGCACCCCGGAGGAGACCAAGATCACTCAACTGTTCGGGGATAGCAAGCAATTCGACGAGTCGGCAATGTTGAACTGTTTCGACCTGATCTTCGTCGATGGCTCGCATGCGGCAAGTTACGTTGAAAGCGACAGCAAGAAGGCTCTCGCGATGATCCGACCGGGTGGATTTGTGATTTGGCACGACTACCGCGGTCCCTCGCGAGCGCCGGGTGTTTTTCGCGTTCTGAATCGTATCGCAACGGAAGTTCCACTTCGCCACATCGAAGGCACGAGCTTGGTGCTGTACAGGAAGCCGAGTCAATGACATCCGAATCTAGACAACTCGGACCAACCGGCACAAAGCCATCGCTCGTGATCGCTCTCACCTGCAAGAGCAATGAAAGAACGATTGGAAGCACGCTCTCAACGGTTCGACGACTGCTCGAAAGGTCGGACCCTCAAGGGGTGATCCTCGCATACGACTCCGGTTCGACGGACCGAACCATGGAGATGCTTCGCGATGCCGGAGCGATGATCGTTTCATGCGTGTGGGAAGGCTACATCAAGACGTCTCAACGCGCGCTCCAACACGCGTCCGAATTGGTCGCCGATAACGGGTGGGTTTTCTGTGTCGAAAGCGACGAATCACTCGACGATGAATTGATCGATTCGATCGCAAGCCTGATCAGAGACAATCCTGCCGATGTCATCGGCGCGAATGTAAACCGGCGGGTGATCATCGCCGGCCGCATGCTCAAATACGCCTGGCAACCGGAATGGCGACTCCGAATCGCCAGGCCCGGCCGAGCGGCATGGGGAGGAACGGAACCGCACAGCGCGATCTTTGCGCAAGGCCGCGGACGCATCATCAAACTTCGCGGCAACATGATTCACGCGAGTTTTCACAGTCTTGAGGAACATCTCACCAAGTGTCTGCGCTTGGCGAGTATTGCGGCACGAACCAATCCGGCGACGGGAAAGCGCACGAATGCCGTACGCCTTCTTATCAGCGCGACGGGCTGCTTTCTCAAACATTACATTCTGAAACGCGGGTTCCTGGATGGCACGCCCGGATTGCTCGCCTCAGCATCCATGACATGCTACACGCTGATGAAACATGTCATCTGGCTTGAGGCACAGACCGTCAAAGAACCCCGATAGAACCGATTCAATAGTTCGGGGTCGGCGGACGGTAGTCTTCCATCCGAATCGATCGGAAGTAGTTGATCGTCTGCTGAAGTCCTTCGCGCAACTGGACTTTCGGCTCCCAGCCGCCCAGATGCTTTTTCGCC
>JBKDPX010000129.1:0-11151 GCA_046342165.1 Phycisphaerales bacterium
ATCCTGGACGCTTCCACGACCGAATTGCGCGATGCGAACTCGCGGACCAATCCCATCGTGACCACGCGAGAGGCCGAGACAGTCGGAGCGGAGATTCGACCCGACATTCTCGCCGAAGTTGAAAAGATGTCCGGACCGAAGGCGCGTGAGGCCACGGTTCCCCAGTACGGACCCGATCTGCTCGGCCGACCGATCGGCACTGCCAAAGTCAGTTTGGAACGAGCTGTTCAGGGCGCGGCGAGTCGCAACATCGCCGTTCAGTTCGCACGCCTTGGACCTGCCATCGGTGAAGCGCAGGTCACAGCGGCCGCCGCCGCCTTTGACTGGGTCTTCATCGGATCCAGCTCATATGACCGCAACGACACTCCTCGCGTCTCCACGAGTCTCAGCGGCTCTTCGTTCAACTCCGAAGTTGCCGCCTCCGCCGCGTTCACCCAGCAAGTCGGATTTCGCCGGAACACCGTCGGCGGCGGACGATTGACGCTTCTTCACGACTATTCATACACCGAAGATGAAACCCCGCGCCAACAAAGCCGTCCCGATCCGGCGCAGGTCGCGGCCTTCACAGTCCAGTTCGACCAACCGCTGCTCAAAGGCTTCGGAAGCGAGATCTCACAGGCGGAGGTCCGTGTCGCCCGCAATGCCGAGCGCGGGGCGGTTTTGACGCTGAAGCGAGACCTGATCCGCGTCGCGACCGACACCGAATCGACGTACTGGCAACTGGTCCAATCCTATCAAGATCTACTCATTCTGCAGCGACTGCTTGAAAGCGGCGAGGAAATCGTCCGAATCGTCCGCAACCGCATGCAACTCGACGCGAACGATGCACAGGTTGCAAACGCCGAGGCGCGTGTCAAACGCCGCCGAGCGGATGTGCTTCGTGCGCAGACTCAACTTCGACTCATCAGCGATCGATTGAAGCAACTCATGAACGACCCGGACCTTCCGGTCGGTTCGGAATTGCTTCTGATTCCATCGGACAATGCCGTGGACGCTCCAGTGAAGTTCAGCCTCCGCGAGTCGATTCGCGCCGGTCTCCAGAATCGTCCGGAGATCCATCAGGCGATTCTGGGAATTGACGACGCAAGCATCCGACAGATGGTCGCTGACAATGCGCGACTTCCCGATCTCAATCTTCGCCTGCAATTCCGAAATCAGACGCTGGATGACAGCGCCGGCGAGGTGTACAAGGACTCATTCGACTTCCGTCAATTGGACTATCTCGTGCAGTTGGCGTTCGAGTATCCGCTCGGCAACCGCAAGGCCGAAGCTGACATGGTGCGGCGACGACTTGAACGAATGCAATCCGTTCTCGCGTATCGCAACCAGTTGCAGACGATCGTGGGAGAAGTCAAAAGCGCGCTCGTTCGAGTCCAGTTGAACTACGACCTGATTTCCAAGACGCGCGACACGCGCTTGAGTGAAACGAACTCGCTTCGGGTGCTCAAAATCGAAAACGAAGTGAAAGGCCGCACGATCGAGCGGCTGGAGATCGAACTGAATCAGCAAGAGCGCGTCGCGTCCTCGGAGCGCGAGGAGATTCAGGCGGTGATTGAGTACAACGCCGCGCTCGCCGACCTCTTCGCTTCGATGGGAACGACACTCGAGCGAAACAACATTCAGTTCGTCGTTCCGGATGTCGCCCCGGTGTCCGATGGCGCCGACTCGCCGATCGGATGGGAGTATCGGGCGCCGCCGCGGACCGGCGAAAAGCTCGCGCCTGAGTCTGATCCCGGCGCCGCACCCGACGCGGCGATGCCCTCGGAGTCTCCCGCGCCCGCACCTCAGCCTTCGAATCCGGAATGATCGCTGACCCGCGAGACATCACCATCGCCGCCGCGCACATAAGAGCCGGCGGACTGGTGGCTTTCCCTACGGAAACGGTCTACGGACTCGGCGCGGACGCGCTCAGTCCGACGGCAATCGCGAAGGTGTATCAAGCCAAGGGACGCCCCTCCGCAACTCCGTTGATTATCCACGTGTCGAACATCGACATGGCGCAATCGCTTACGTCGGGATGGAATGAGTATGCCCAGAAACTCGCGCTTGCCTTCTGGCCCGGACCACTAACCATGGTGCTGCCGAAGGCGTCTTGCGTTCCGGACATCGCGACATCGGGCGCTCCGAATGTGGCTGTTCGGATGCCCAACCATCCAACCGCTCTCGCACTGATCACCGCATTCGGCGGCCCGCTGGTGGGCCCGAGCGCGAATCCGTCGGGACGAATCTCACCGACATGCGCGGAGCACGTTCGTTCCAACTTCAATCCCGCTCATGTGTCCGTCTTGGACGGCGGACCTTGCGAGCGTGGCATCGAGTCGACGGTCATTTCGCTCGTCGGAACTCCGCGAATTCTGCGACAGGGAATCATCGGCGCCGCTGAAATCGGCCAAGTTCTGGGTACTGATGTGCTCGTGGAGACTCGACGCGAGACGGATCCTCATGCCAAGCTTGAAAGCCCGGGCACGAGCATGATGCACTACGCGCCGTTCAAGCCCGCTTATCTCGTCAGCGCGAACTCGCTTGTGAAGTTCCTCGAGACCAAACATGATGTCACGGTGATCGCGATAAGCGATGTGCCCGCACGATCCGATCGAACGATCATTCGCATGCCAGCCGACGATAAGCGATATGCGGCAACGATTTACGGTGCGCTCCACGACGCTGACTCGGATCCAAGCAAAGTCATCGTCATCGAGGAGCCGCCGAAATCCGGCGAACTCTGGCTCGCGGTGCACGATCGACTTTCGCGCGCGACCGTCCGTCCGCTCTGAATGTCAGAGCCCGACTCAACCGATGACCGAGGGCAGTCCGAGCGACTTGCGCAAGGCCCCCAACTGGCCCGAGTGCCAACCGTCGTGCCAGATCGCGCGATTGATCGCTTCGAGTTTGTCATTCGCAAGGCCGTGCGGATCACTCTCGCACGGCTTGGCGCCATCCGCATCGCTCATCGAACCCGCGACCTTGCAGAACTCTGTGAAAGTTCGAGCGAAGTGCGCACGAACTTCAGCCAGCGACGGGTATCCGTCAGCGCTAGGCTGCGGCTTGGATCCGTAACCGAAAACCGAGAATGACTCCGGCATCGTCATCGGCTTGCCGTCGAGCAAGTGCCGAAACCAGTCGTACGTCGAAGCGAGATGTCCCATCGTCCACCACAGATGGTTATCCGTCGGCTTGTTTTGATGCAACGCCATCGCATCCGGCCAATCGATCGTGAGTTTCTCCGTCACGGAATGAACCCACTGAAGGTCACGAACCGCACGCGACATCATCACGTTCGACATTTCCATTTCCTTTCCGATCTTTACACCCACGAGCGGGGCGTTTCAGGCGACTATCCTTACCCGCGACGAGTGCGCGGCGGTTCATCGTACGACCCCACCGCACTCCGAAACGGAGCTTTTCGATCATGGCGGACAAGGTTTCCATCGCATTGACCCCGGGCGACGGTATCGGTCCTGAGATCATGGACGCGACCCTCGAGCTCTTCAAAGCCGCGGGAGTGCTCAATCAGGTCGAATTCAGGCCGGTCGAAATGGGCGCAACGGTGTTTGCGAAGGGCAACAGCCGCGGCATGACCGACGAAGCGATCCGCATCGTTGAGGACTGCGGGATTTTGTTCAAAGGTCCGATGGAGACACCCAAAGGAGGGGGCGGCAAGTCGATCAATGTGACTGCACGCAAACTCTGGAACGCGTACGCGAACTATCGCGTCTTCAAATCGCTTCCGGGCGTCGACACCGTGTACAGCCGCGCGGGCATGTCCATCGACATGTGCATTGTGCGCGAGAATATCGAGGACACCTACGGCGGAGTCGAGCACCGACTCAGCAACGACATGGTGCAGTGCAAGAGACTGATCAGCGCGCCCGGAAGCGATGCGGTGCACCGTTTCGCCTTGCAGACCGCGCGGAAACTCGGCCTGAAGAAAGTGCACTGCGGCCACAAAGCCAACATCATGAAGATGACCGACGGTCTCTTCCTCGAGCGCTTCAAAACCGCGGGCAAGGATTTTCAAGAGATCGAACTCGCGGATGTGATCGTCGATGCGTTGTGCATGAATCTCGTCGTCAAGCCGCAGCAATATCAAATGGTCGTGTTGCCCAATCTGCAGGGTGACATCGTGAGCGACTTGTGCGCCGGCCTCGTCGGCGGACTCGGTTTTGCGCCCAGCGCGAACATCGGCAATCACATCTCGATCTTCGAAGCGGTGCACGGAACCGCACCGGATATCGCAGGCAAAGGCATCGCGAATCCGACGAGCCTTATTCTCTCCGGTCTCATGATGCTCCGCCATATTTGTCTGGCGACAGAGGCCGCCCACATCGAAAACGCGTTGCTCGCGACGCTCGAAAGCGGCGTGCACACCGGCGACTTCGGTGATAAGTCAAAGCCCGCAGTCGGAACCATGGCCTTCACCAAGGCGATCATGGACAATCTCGGCAACAAACCCAAGACCGTCGCGGCGGTCCCCGTTCCCGATGCTCCGGGCCTCTGCTACGTTCGCCCGCCTCGTCCGACGGGCCAGCAGGTCATCCGCACGCTGAAGAATGTCGTCACGCATGTCGTCGGTTGCGACATCTATCTCGACACGCCGCTCGCGCCGATCTCCCTCGCCGAGGAAATGAACCGCTGCGCGGAGGACACACCCTTCAAACTCACGCTGATCAGCAACCGCGGCACTCAAGTTTGGCCGACGGGCAGCGTGTACACCGAATGCACCGATTACTACCGCGTTCGTTTCGAACTCAAGGACGGAGTGTCTCCGGGAACCTTCGGCCAAAGCCGCTGCGTCGCGCTGATGGATAAGGTCGCGGAGAAGTTCACGGTGTGCAGTTATGAACTGCTCCGACTGTTCGACGGCGTGAGGGGATACAGCCTCGCTCAAGGGCAGTGATTTCCGGGTTCTCACTCCACCACGACACGATGCCCGACACCGCGATCACGATCGGCAACTTCGACGGCGTTCACATCGGGCATGAGTGCTTGGTGCGAAGATGCCGCGACGAAGTCGGCCCCGCCGGCCGGGTCATCGCGATGACATTCGCCCCACATCCCGCGACATTGCTTCACCCGTCGAAGGTTCCCGCGTTGCTGACGACCTTTGATCGTCGTCGGGATCTGCTGCTCGCGGCGGGAGCGAACGCGGTCGTGCGACTTGAACCGACGCGCGAACTTTTGGCGCTTTCGCCGACCGAGTTCATTCGACAAGTCGTCGACTCCCACCGGCCGCAAGTGATCGTCGAAGGCGATGACTTTCGCTTCGGAGCGGATCGCGCGGGAAACATGAACACGCTGCGTGAACTCTCAGGTCAGTTCGGATTCAAAGTGCCGGACCCCACAGCCGCCATGGTGAATCTCTCGGATGAGTGGTTCGTCAAAGCATCGAGCACGCTTGTGCGTCGATTGCTGTCGGTCGGTCGTGTTCACGACGCCGCGCTCATTCTCGGTCGGCATCATCGGCTCGAAGGTGTTGTTCGCCGAGGGGACCGACGCGGGCGGACGGTCGACTTTCCGACGGCAAATCTCGACAGTGAAACCGCAGCGCCCGCGGACGGCGTGTACGCCGGCATGTCGATCCTGCCGGACGGCAATCGACTCCCGTGCATGCTGAACATCGGAACCCGCCCCACCGTCGACGGCTCGGACCGACGAATCGAAGTTCACGTCATCTGCGCGCCGCGTGACGGCGAGAGGATCAGGGGGCTGCCCGAGTACGATTGGCGACTGACCGTCGATGTCGTCTCTTGGATCAGGGATCAAATCAAGTTTCCGTCGTTCGAACACCTTGTCGCGCAGCTACACCGCGATCGCGAGCGTGCGTTGCAAGCGCTCGCCCATGTCGCATCGGAGTCGATCACACGATGAGCAGTTGGAACACCACGCATTCAATCGCCCAGATCGCGCAACGCCTCAAGCACGCGCGCAGCATCATCGTCATCACGCATCAAAAGCCCGACGGGGACGCCGCGGGGTCTTCTCTCGCACTCGCCCGCGCGCTGAACATGACGGGCACGCCCGGACTTCCCGCGCGCGCGCAAGTCTGGTACGCCGGGCCGTTTCCTCCGTGGATCAACGACCTCACCGGCGACACGCCCGTCCGGAAGTTTGAAAATGGCGAGGAACCTCCTCGTCACGCCGATCCTGAAGTGATCGCGATCGTCGACACCGGCTCTTGGGGACAACTCGAACCGTTCGCGGATTTCCTGCGCGGACGCGAAGACGAGTGCATCATCATCGATCACCACAAGCAAGGCGATCCTGATATCGCTTCGTGGCGTCATCTCGCCACTGATGATGCCGCGGTCTGCATTCCCGTCGCGGAACTCTGCCGCGAGATCCTGGGAGCGCAATCACTTGCTCAACTTCCGGAATCGATCGCGACCCCGTTGTATCTGGGCACGGCGACGGATACGGGTTGGTTCAAGCACAGCAACGTCAATCAATCGGTGATGCGTGTGGCGGGAGATCTGCTGGCCGCCGGAGCGCGCAACACATGGCTGTTTCAGACGATCGAGCAGCGCGACTCGCTCGGAAGATTGAAACTGCTGAGCCGCGCGCTTGCGAGTCTTGAGCTTTTCGACAACGGTCGCCTCGCGATGATGACGCTCACGAAGCGAGATTTCGAGGAAGCCGGCGCTTCTCCGGGCGAATCGGGAGGATTCGTCGATTTCCCCGCGCTGATGCCGCAGGTGAAAGTGGTCGCGTTGCTGACCGAGGCTCAAGACTTCGAGCGCGCATCGGAGGGCGGAGACCCCGCCGCGGCGAAAGCGCGCACGATCACCAAAATCAGCATGCGCAGCAAAGAGGGCAAACAGGCAGTCGATGTCAACGCCGCGGCGAAGACCATGGGCGGCGGCGGACACATTCGCGCCGCCGGCGCGCGAGTGGCCGCGAATCTCGAACAGACCAAGGCGTTGGTGATCAACGCGATTCAAGCTCAAACCGGGAGTTGGTGATCCATGGACGCACCGCGCAAGCGATTCGCCGAGGGCCGCGGCCCGTTCAAACGCCCGCCGCTCAGACTGATGGCGACGACGCTGTGGGAGTATCCCAGTCAGCACTACAACGACTCCATCGGGCGCGCGATGCAAGGCGACAAGGAGTACATCGGCGCGACGCCGTCTTGGGTCATCTGGCAGGTGTTGCAACGCTACACGAGAGAAGGCGATGTCGTCGTCGATCCGATGTGCGGCAGCGGAACGACCATCGATGTGTGCGCGGATCTGAAGCGGCAAGTGACGGCGTTCGATCTCGCTCCATCCCGGCCGGACATTAAGCAGAATGATGCGCGAAAACTGCCGCTGAAGGATGCGAGCGTTGATTTCGTGTTCATCGATCCGCCGTATTCGACGCATGTCGACTATTCGGACGATCCGCGCTGCATCGGCAAACTTGATTCCGGCGGCGACGACGGGGGACGCTCCTACTACGAGGCGATGGAACGGGTCATCCGCGAAATCCACCGCGTGATGAAGAACCGTCGTTATATGTCCTTATATGTGAGCGACTCCTTTCGAAAGGTCAAGGGCAGACCCGGCGGAGAGTTCATGCCCATCGGCTTCGAACTCTTCGCCGTCATGAGACGATACTTCAAGCCGATCGACATCATCAGTGTCGTGCGACACAACAAAAAACTTGATCGCGGAAACTGGCGCAAGGCCGCGGAGGAGGGCAACTTCTTCCTGAGAGGATTCAACTACCTCTTCATCATGAAGAAGGAAGACGACTGAATCACGTCCGCCGTTCACCCGCGGAGGGCTTCCGCGTACATGCGTTCGGAATATTCGCGCACCATCCGATGCGTGTTGAAATAAGTCCCGTTCAGCGCGACCGCATGCATTCCGATGCGCGTCCACTGATCCCGGTCCTGGATGTAGAGCGGAAGGATTGATCGATCAAGAGTCGCGTAAAGACTCGCGGCATCCGCGTCATCTCGCGCCTGCGCGTCGTCCTGTCGCGCCGGAATCGACCATCCCGTCAATCCCTCGATACACCCCTCCGGCCACCACCCGTCCGCGACGCTCAGGGACGGAACGCCGTTCAGCGCGGCTTTCATCCCGCTCGTCCCCGATGCCTCCAGCGGCGCGATCGGAGTGTTGACCCAGAGGTCGCACCCCGACACCAGCATGGCAGCGGATGAAATGTCATAGTCCGGGATCATCGCGATCTTCACTTCGCCGCAGCCATGACGCGCGAATCGATTCAATCGCTCGATCACTTCGTGACCGGTCGCATCGCGCGGGTGCGCCTTGCCTGCGAAGACGATGTGCAGGCCGCCCCAACGCGCAGCGATCGCCGCGATGTGGTCCGGATTGCGCAAAATGAGATCCAATCGCTTGTATCCCGTCGCACGACGCGCAACACCGATCGTGAAGACGTCCGGACTGAGTCGGGCGCCGGCTGAACGCGCGACGAACTCGCACATGCGCAACTTGCAAGCGGCCCTTGCCGCGGAAAAATCCGCCGACTGTGCACGCAACGCCAGGCGCAGACACTGAGGATCAGCACGCCAACCCGGACAGACTCGATTGAACAATTCCGCCATCGGCGGAGCGATCCATGTGGCATGATGCACGCCGTTGGTGATCGACTTGATCTCGACATCCGCAAACATCGATCGACACACCTCCGCATGACGCGCCGATACCGCGTTCACCGCGCGAGATGAACGGATCGCGCTTTGCGTGAGATCGATGTGTTCATCTTTCACGTGTATCTCAGTCGTCAACGGCAATGAATCCCCCACGATCGCGCGCACCATCGCGCGATCGAACCGGTCATGCCCTGCGGCGATGGGCGTGTGCGTGGTGAACACGCAGCGGCGACGAACCGATTCCAGCAAGGATCGCTCATACATCCCGGTTTCGGAACCCTGAATCTCCTCGCGCAGAAGTTCGGCGGTCAGCAACGCCGCGTGACCTTCGTTGAGGTGATAGCACTTGATCCTCGAAAATCCCGCAGCTCGCAACATCCGAACACCGCCGACTCCCAGCACGATCTCCTGCTTCAGGCGATCGGCGTGGTCTCCTCCATACAGCGAATCACAAAGCACCCGGTCGGCGGGCGTGTTTTCCGGACAATCGGTATCGAGAAACAACACAGGAATCTTATATTCCGCTCCGATGTCGTACACGCGCGCGCGCACGGTGACCCTGCGCGATTCGATGTCCACGGTGACACGAAACGGCAACGGCTTGAGCGCCGCTTCGGGAATGGGATCCCGCGCCTCGATCTGCCGGCCTTCGCCGTCGAAGGACTGCTTGAAGTAGCCTGACCGATACGCGAGCGTGACGCCGACCATCGGCAAACCGAGATCCGCCGCGGATCGAAGCGTGTCCCCCGCCAAAACCCCAAGTCCGCCCGCATAGGACGGGATCTTCGGATCCACGGCGATTTCCATGCTGAAGTAGGCGATCCTCGCAAGTGAAGAGTTCGTGTTCATCAAGGAGGAGCAGTGTGACCGAGCCTCGAGGAACTTGCATGCAACAACGTGGTTTCAGGACCTTGTGCATGACAAACTGTCAATTATGCGGCCTTGGCAGGGGATTTCGATGGCTTGAACCGACAGAAGGATCGAGAATGGGGTTGCGGTGATTCGAGAGAGGGGTTAGAGTGTTGTCGGGGTTAGCCACACTCGTGACAGCATCAGAGGATTTCGAGAGGTCTGCGCCGCGTAATGCGTGGGCCGAACGGAATGTTCGTCAGAGGTGAATTATGAAGAGCTTCGGTTCGTTCCTTGGTCTCGCGGCAACGCCTGCGTTGGCGCTGTTTATCGCTTCCGGCGCGAATGCGCAATGTACGGGTGCGGTTCCGGGTCCCGACGTCATCGTCGGAGATCTTCCCGACTGGTCCGGCTACGGCGTTGCGAACGGCAAGCGCGCCTACGCCATCGGCACGACGAGCTGTAACCTCGGCCAGATCCCTCTGCGCTGGGACGACACGACGAACTTGTACCCGGTGATCAGCCAGAACATGTACAAGCTGCAGAACGGTCGGTTCGAGCAACTCGGGCAGGCCTGGCTGAAGCACGGCTTTTGCGCACTGCAGGGCAACGTCTGCTGTTCCTGCGCGCCGGGCGGTACGTGCGACGACCTGTACCCAGGCTGCTCGGACCCCTATTCCTCGGGCTTGAACGGTTCTCAGAGCGGTCTTGGACCCAAGCACGAAATCGAGCCGGCTTCAGGCTACATCCCGCTCAACTGGTCGAACGCCGGCGTGGTCGAACCCGGCGACACGAACTCAACGATCTACAAGCGACTGCAGGTTCCTCAGGCGGAACTCGCACTTTCAGGTGCGTTGTACTTCGTCTCAAGCATGTACATTCAGCCGCAGGACTCCGAGTACGGCAACGACAACAACAACCAGTCGTATCGCCGCGTGACCGTGAACGCATCCACCTATGCACTGACGCTCAACGACACGACGCAGCGCGCCAAGTCGCCGCTGTATGCGTGGCGCGATCACGGTCTTGGCGTGAACACGCCGGACAACAGCGTGGTGATCAGCTCGGTGCTCGATCCTTCGGTGCCGCCGCACGACAACGCGTCGATCCCCGGCACCGCCGACGGCGGTCAGTTCCTGATGGCGTGCAAAGTCACGGATAACGGCAACGGCACGTGGCACTACGAGTATGCGTTGCAGAACGTGAACAGCTGGCGCGCCGGCAGTTCGTTCCGCATTCCGCTCCCTGCGAGCGCGGTGGTCACCAACGCACAGTTCAAGGATGTTCCGTACCACTCCGGCGAGCCGTATGACGGCACGGACTGGAACATCTCCGTGACTTCGGGCCAGATTGCGTTTACCTGTCCGCAAACCCACGCGCAGAACGCCAACGCGAACGCGCTGCGCTGGGACACGGTGTACAACTTCCGCTTCGACTGCAATGTTGCGCCGGTGACAGGCAACGCTACGATCGATCTGTTCGCACCGGCATTTACGACCGGTCCCGCGAACCTGACGATCTCGGGTCAGATCCCGAATCCCGCAGGCGGCGGCGTGTTCGTTCCCCCGAACGACAACTGCGCCAACGCATCGTCGATCACCGGCGGAACGACTTTGTTCTCAACCTCGAACGCGACCACCGACGGGCCCGACGAGCCCACAAACTGCACGTTCTCGAACTACACGAACATCGGTTCGGATATCTGG
>JBKDPX010000130.1:0-12784 GCA_046342165.1 Phycisphaerales bacterium
GCAGCGGAAGCGAAGGGTCTTCCGGTGAGATAAAGCCGAGGTCGCCGCCGCGCCGCGCGGAGGAATCCGTCGAGCGTGCGATCGCGATCATCGCGAACTCGGAACTTCGTCTTTCGGCCGGGATCGCGAGCAACGACGAGCGGATCTCGGAGATATCGCGTTCGCCGGGAACCGTGATGATTCGAACACGGATCTTTTCGCCGAAGTTGATTTGCTTGGCGAGATCGACTTCCTCGGCGGAAACCGAGATTGATCCCGCGACCAGTGCACGAAGTTTGGCGTTTCGAAGCAATTGCGCTTGATAGCGTCGCGGCCCCAGGCCTCGGTCGCTTCGAAGTTGCTCGACCATGCGCGCGGCGCGATCAACATCGACCTGCGATTCCTCCGCGACGGTTTGCAGTACGATCTCTCGCTCGCGCTCGATATCTGCAGTCGTAAATCGGAAACCGGCGCGAGTGATTTCCCGTTCGATTGCAATCTCAAGCAGCGCCTCTTCGAGTGCCGCCGCTCCGGCCGACTCCAAAAGTGAGGCAAGCAGCGTCTCTCTCGTGATGCGAGTATCAGCGACGATGGCCAAAGTCTGATCGCCCGAAGCGGATTTTAACTGCGGTTGCCTCTCGGACTTTTGATCGTAATTTGTAAGGGTTGTGCAAGACGCGAGGCCAATAAGACCCAGAAATGCCGTACTACGGATCAGATGACGATACTTGCGTCGCATAAATCCCCGTGAAATCGTTGGAAGTGTCGATTTGCGGCGCTTGCACGGGCGCCTGTTGCGTCTGAATGTATGCCTTCCGACAAGGTTTCGGGTGTGCGGATGATTTCGAAACCGAATGTGGAACCGAGTTGTCAGGGTTTCGTAAAACTTGGGTCGACATGAAGCCCAAAAGTCGATAGACTCTTCATGCAGAGGTGGAGTGTCCGTTCTGGGCCCGCCTTCGTATCCCGAAGTAAAGTCCGGGATGCAGTTGGATTCGGATAGACATCGGAGGCCTTTATGGCGAAGTCTGGTCGTTCGAGAGCATTTACGTTGATCGAGTTGCTCGTGGTGATCGCAATCATTGCATTGCTGATCGGAATTCTGCTGCCGGCCCTTGGCCAAGCGCGCAAGACGGCGAAGAAGACCACGTGTATCGCACGCCTCAAGCAGATCGGTACTGCGACGGCGAGCTACGCGTCCGAATTTAAGGATTCGGCGTTCTCCTTTACGGTTCAGGGCGGACAGCCTGCCGGTTACTACGGCAACATCATGCCTGACGACGCAGCTTCGGGGCTCAACGCCGCCGATCTTCGTGCTCAGGCTCAGGGTGGAAGCGACCTCGCCGCCGCGTGTGCACAGGCTGTCTACATCCTGCGCAAGCGTGGCGATCGTCAGGACATCGGCCAGATCGACGGCTGGATCCCGCACGTGTTGTACAACCACCTCGTTCTTCAGGATTACCTGGCGTCTCGTCTCCCCGAGCCGCTCGTGGCCTGTCCGGAAGACAAGGTTCGTCTCGCATGGCAGTCGAACCCGCAGGCGTTCGATCGCGGCGAGATCACCCCGACCCCGAACAACGGACCGGCTGACAACACCGGTAAGCGTTGGCCTTACTCGTCGAGCTTCGAGGCGGTTCCCGCTTCGTACTCGCCGGACCGTGGCGACGCCCCCGGCTACAGCACCATCACGCAAGCCGGCCAGCACCGCTTCTACCAGTTCACCAATGCCGCGCGTCAGCAGGGCATTCTCGGTCGCCGCAAGCTGACCGATGTGAACTTCCCTTCGCAGAAGGTCTTCATGTACGACTCGTCGGATCGTCACAGCTTCAAACTGCCGCTGTGGTACGCGTTCCCGACGGCCAACCCGACCATTCTGTTCTTCGATAACTCCGTGACGAGCAAGCTCACCGGCCCGGCGCAGACTTCGGTTCAGCCCCCGGCTGATGCGAACGAAGGCTACGACCCGGCGCTTCCTCGCCGTACCTTCCCGTTGACCTACACCTATACGCCGGACGCGTGGGAATCCCCGCTCCCCGGCGGCGGCTTCGGCAGCGTGCAGTGCACCGGCTTCTACCGTTGGACGCGCGGCGGTCTGCAGGGCGTCGACTTCGGTGGTAAGGAACTCCAGACCACGAGCTGGTAATCCGACAAGATTGGAATCGTGCAAGGCCCCGGTTGATCCCGGGGCCTTGTTCTTTTTGAACTCCCGCCCGCTACGCTCTCGCGCACATGTCCAACGAGCCGCTTGACATCACGCGTCCTTCAGCGCTTCGGGAACTGCTCGCAAACGCAGGTCCGACTGTTGCGACCATGACGTCGTACACGGTCATGCAATTCGTCGACATGTGGATGGTGTCGAGGATCGGCCCGGATCCCATTTATGTGGGAGCGCAAGGCAACGGTGGATTGGCAGCGTGGGTTCCCGTATCGGTCGTCATGGGATTTTTGACGATCGTCAATACCTATGTGAGTCAGAACTTAGGTTCGGGCAGGCCTGAGCGCGGTGTGCCTTATGTGTGGAACGCACTGTGGATCTCGCTGTTCGCAAGCGTGTTGTTGATCCCGTACGGCTTCGCACTTCCTCACATCTTTGCGCTGATGGGACACACGCCCGAGCGCGTCGCGATGCAAACGGTCTACGCACAGCCGCTGATCTTCGGCGCGTTCCTCACGATGGCCACACGAGCGGTCGCGCAGTTCTTTTACGGACTGCATCGACCCGGTGTGGTGCTTGTCGCAGGATTGGTCGGCAATCTGGTGAACTTCGGGTTGAACTGGGTTTTGATTTACGGCAATCTTGGAGCGCCGAAACTTGGAATCGTGGGGGCGGCGTATGCAACCGTCATCGGAACCGCCGTGGAGTTGGCGATCCCGCTCGTCTTGTTTCTCGGCCCCATGCACCGTCAGTACAACACGCGATCGGCATGGAGACTGTGCAAGACTCACCTTGGGGACCTGCTCAGACTTGGTTGGCCCGGCGCGGCGATGTTCGGAAACGAAATGATCTGCTGGTCGATCTTCATGGTCGCCCTGGTCGGACAGTTCGGCGAAGTGCACTCCACCGCGGGTTGGATCGCGCACCGATATATGTCGCTCTCATTCATGCCGACTGTCGGCTTGGCCGTCGCGATCACGGCAGTCGTGGGGCGCTGCATGGGGGCCGGTCGGCCGGATCTGGCTGAGGCCCGCGCCAACTTGGGCCTCAAGATCGCCGTTGTCTACATGACGGCGTGCGGCGTGCTGTTCGTCACACTTCGACGTCCTCTGGTCGAACTCTTTTTGCCGCCGGACCTCCCGCCGCAGGAGCGCGATTTGGTCATCGAGCTCGGCTCCAAGTTTCTGATCGCAACCGCGGCGTTTCAGTTCTTCGACGGCGTTGCCATGTCACTTACGGGAGCCCTCCGGGGCGCGGGGGACACCCGTTGGCCCGGACTTGTCACCATTCTTCTGAGTTGGATCGTGATCGTCGGCGGTGGCTTGTACATGGTTCGGTTCCACCCGGAAGTCTCTTCGCTCGGACCGTGGATCGCGGCCGCGGCCTACATCGCTTGTTTGGGATGCGCGATCGGCTGGCGATACAAGTCGGGCGCGTGGAAGTCGATCCGCTTGTTGGAATCCCCGCAATCGACAGAGAAACCACAGCAGGAATCGAACGAAAAAGTTTGAAATCCCCGCCGGGCGGTCTATTCTCTTCCGGTTTTGCCCGCATCGAATCCGCCGTAGGTTCGGCGAGATCAGCGAAGCGGTTCAAAACGGAACGTTGAAGCGATTGGTCCAAGGAGTTCGTCGGCGAGAGCCACGAGCCGGGATCTCCGCAGGAGCATGCATGCCCCAGCGCACCGATATCAAGACGATTCTGGTTCTCGGTTCCGGCCCCATCGTCATCGGCCAGGGGTGTGAGTTTGATTACTCGGGCACGCAGGCCTGTAAGACGCTCAAAGATCTCGGGTATCGCATCGTGCTGGTGAACAGCAATCCGGCGACGATC
This sequence comes from Phycisphaerales bacterium, assembly GCA_046342165.1. Classification (GTDB taxonomy): domain Bacteria; phylum Planctomycetota; class Phycisphaerae; order Phycisphaerales; family UBA1924; genus JBEIUO01. Next base: position 3,968 of record JBKDPX010000130.1, read on the forward strand.
ATGACGGATCCCGCCTTCAGCGATCGCACCTATATCGAGCCGATCACGCCCGCGGCCGTCCGCAAGATCATCGAACTTGAAGCTCAGCGAGGACCGCGTATCGATGCGATCCTTCCGACTCTCGGCGGACAGACGGCGCTGAACTGCGCGTGCAAACTCTTCGATGATGGAACACTCAAGGAGTTCGGCGTCGAGATGATCGGCGCGAACCGTGAAGTGATTCACCGCGCGGAAGATCGTCAGATCTTCAAAGACATTTGTGAGAACATCGGACTGAAGCTCCCGAAGGCCAAGACCGTCAACTCGATGAAAGAGGCTGAGGATTTCCTGAAGGAGATCGGACTTCCCGCGATCATCCGCCCCGCGTTCACGCTCGGCGGCACGGGTGGCGGCATTGCATACAACCTCGACGAGTTCCGCGACATCGTTTCGAGGGGACTCGCCGCGAGCATGATCGGTCAGGTGCAGATCGACCAGTCGGTCATCGGTTGGAAGGAATTCGAGCTCGAAGTCGTTCGTGACAAGAAAGACAACTGCATCATCGTCTGCGGCATCGAGAACATCGACGCCATGGGCGTTCACACCGGTGATTCGATCACGGTTGCTCCGATTCTCACGCTCACCGACAAGGAATATCAAGCGATGCGCGACGCCGCGTTCGCGGTCATGCGCGCCGTGGGCGTCGAGACGGGCGGCAGCAATGTGCAGTTCGCCGTGAATCCGAATCCCAAGCCCGGCCCTGATGGCAAGAAGCCCTTCGAGATGGTGGTGGTGGAGATGAATCCGCGTGTGTCGCGAAGCAGCGCGCTCGCTTCGAAGGCGACGGGATTCCCGATCGCCAAGATCGCCGCGAAACTCGCCGTCGGATTCACGCTTGAGGAACTCAAGAACGACATCACGGGAACGACCAGCGCGTGCTTTGAGCCGACGATCGATTACGTCGTGACGAAGATGCCTCGCTGGACATTCGAGAAATTCCCTGAGGCTGATGAGACGCTCACGACGCAAATGAAGAGCGTCGGCGAAGCGATGGCAATCGGTCGAACATTCAAAGAGAGCTTGCAAAAAGTCATCCGCTCGATGGATGTCAAACGATTCGGCCTCGGGCTTGACCGCAACGACAAGTGGCTTGCAGCGCGCCGCGCCTCAGCGAGTTCACAAGCACTCGCCGCACTGTCCGCTTCGGGTGCGCCCGGCAATCTGCGCACCGCCGACGGACAGCCCATCGAGTGGCCGATCGCCGAAGACAAGCTCACGCGCAAGCTCGCGGTTCCGAGCCAGGGGCGACTCTATTACGTTCGCTATGCGATGAAGATGGGTTGGACGATGGAGCGCATCCGCGCGCTCTCTCACATCGATCCGTTCTTCCTCGATCAAATCAAGCAACTCGTGTCGTTCGAGGATGTGCTTTGCTCCTACGCCTCACTTGCCGAAGTTCCCGCTGAGGTTTTCTTCCAGGCCAAACAACTCGGTTACTCCGACGCCCAACTTGCGAATCTGTACCTTGGAACGATCGCGCCCAAGACGATTCTCGCGGTGCGCGCGCAACGCAAGTCGCTGGGGATCGAGCCGGTCTACAAGCTCGTTGACACATGCGCCGCGGAATTCGAAGCGAAAACCCCGTATTACTACTCGACCTATGAGAAGGCTCCGACTCGCATCGGATCTCGTGCGGGTTCGCCGTATATCGGTGATGATGAGATCCGCGTCTCCGATCGTCGCAAGGTCGTGATTCTCGGCGGCGGTCCCAACCGCATCGGGCAGGGAATTGAGTTTGACTACTGCTGTGTCCACGCGGCATTTGCGGCCAAAGAAGTCGGACTTGAAAGCGTGATGGTCAACTCCAATCCGGAAACCGTCTCGACCGACTATGACACAAGTGATCTGCTCTTCTTTGAACCGCTCACACTTGAGGACACCCTCAACATCATCGAGCGTCTGAACGGACACGATCTAGACCCCGCCGCGGGAGCCGTTTCTGACTGGGCGCCCGGTGTCGTGACGGACCTGAGCCGCGTGGCCGGCAAGAGCGGCCTGAATGCCAAGGCCGTCGCGCATGAGCCGGAAGATCCGTATTGCAAGCCGTGGAAGGGCAGCGATCACTGCGAGATTCCTTCGGATCTCTTCGCCCAACTTTCGCAGGAATGCGCCCGACGCATGATTCCGGCGCTGGGCGTCGTTTCGGCGAGTCGCTGGTATCAGCGCACCGCTGACGGTGGCGAGCGAAGCGGAGTGACCGTGAACGCCGTCGATCCCGATGGCAAGATTTGGCTCGCGATGTTCCCCTCCGGGCGCGATCCGAAACTCGCGAGTTTTGCGCTCGATCCCGAACCGAACTGGGAATCGTACTTTGACAACCTGCACCCCGAAGTGTGTCATCGCGTCGATGCATGGCGCGCGGCGTACGGCAAGGTGATGGGCGTTGTGGTGCAATTCGGCGGACAGACTCCGCTCAATCTCGCGAAGGGATTGGTTGGCGCAGGTGCGCCGATCATCGGCACCACCGTCGACTCGATCGACATGGCGGAGGATCGAGATCGATTCGACGCTCTTCTCACCAAACTTGATTTGCGTCGTCCGGCCGCAGGTATCGCTCGCTCGATCGATGAGGCCGTCGCTGAAGCCAAGCGCATCGGCTATCCGGTGTTGCTCCGACCTTCGTATGTTCTCGGTGGTCGCGGCATGGAAATTTGTTCCGATGAAAACTCGCTGCGCAACTTCATCACCACCGCGCTCAAGAGTGCGGGACTTGATGAGGCGCCCGTGCTCATCGATAAGTTCCTTGACGGCGCGACGGAAGTGGACGTCGATGTTGTCGCCGACTTCCACCCGGGGCGGCCGGCTTCCGAATGCACCGCTTTGGTCAGTGGCATCATGGAGCAGATCGAGCAGGCCGGCGTTCACTCCGGCGACTCTGCGTGCACGTTGCCGCCCGCATCGCTTTCACCGACGATTCGAACGCAGATCGCTGATCTCGCTCGCAATATCGCGCGCGAGTTGAAAGTGTGCGGACTCATGAACATTCAGTTGGCCGTGAAGGACGGTCAGATTTACATCCTCGAAGTGAACCCGCGTGCGAGCCGCACTGTCCCCTTCGTCGGCAAGGCGACGCATGTGCCTTGGCCGAAGATCGCAGCCAAGGTCATGATGGGCGGCACGCTCACGGATCTGGGTGCGAAGGAAACCGAACTTCGCGGTTGCTTCGCCATCAAGGAGTCTGTCTTCCCGTTCAGCAAGTTCCCCGGAGTGGATGTCGTCCTCGGACCGGAAATGCGCTCGACGGGCGAAGTCATGGGCATCGATGCGAGCATGCCGATCGCGTACGCGAAGAGCCAGATGGCCGCCGGGTGCGAACTGCCGATCGATCCGGCCAAGGGCGGCGTCTTCGTCTCCGTGCGCGAATCGGATCGCGCGATGATCGTTGATTCCGTGCGCGACTTGATCGCGATGGGATTCACGGTCTACACCACCGAGGGAACCGCGGCACACTTGCGTGCGCATGGCGTGAAGACCGAGGTACTCGAGAAGATCGCCGCGGGTGCGCGCCCCAATGTGCTTGATTTGATGAGCAACGGCGCGATTTCGCTCATTATCAACACACCGACGAAGACAGGCTGGAAGTCCGATGAGGGCCGTATTCGCTCAACAGCGGTTCGACTCAACATCCCGATGCTCACCACGCCGACAGCCGCAGCCGCGGCGGTTCGTGCGATTCAGGCGATGCGTCAAAAGGGTTGGGGTGTCGCGGCGATGCAGGACTTCAAGCGAGTCATGGACGGAGGAGTGCTGATCGAAGTGACGCCTCGCGCCGCCGTCACTGTGTGAACATCTTGATTCAGCGGAATACACGCGCCGCGAGAATGATCGCAACGCCGGGGGTGATCCACTCGTAGCGGCGTTGCATGAATCCGATCCAGAAGAACGGAGCGGCGATCGCCATGGCCGCGACCCAAACGACAAACTTGCGTTTGGTGGGTGCGCTTGCACTGTGCACCTTTGGCGCGCAGATCCACACGTACGAGGGGAACACCAACCCGTACAGCGCCATAAAGCACCGATAGGTGATTTCAAAACCGGTGAGTTCGTAAAGCCCGTTGGCACTTGATGCGAACATCGCGACGACACCGCCGACCAGCAGCGGTCCGAAGACCCACAGCCGTTCGCGAGCCTTGGGTTCATCGGGCCCGATGTCGATGGGGGCGTCCTTGGCGCACCACGGCAGGTGGGCGCCGATCGTGAATCCGAGTTGCATCGCGATGTGCGAGAGTACAACCGGTGCAAACGCGATCCATGGAGCAAAGGGCGCGCTGCCGTCGTCGGGAACGATCGTCAGTGTGCCCTCTCGCGCGTAGAGCGCGGTGAATCCAAGCATCGTCGCGAACAACACGCCGAAGCCGAGTGCGAACGCCCATGTGCCTCGAGGTCCGGGGAGACTCTGCCTTACGAAATGAAACGTGCGATCAAGCCAAGGGCACAAAGCGAAGCCCAACGCGCAGACCGCGGCGAGTCCGATGAGCTGCGCTCGATCAGGTTGATATTGCAAGAGGTCGGCAGGCGGCCCTTCGTGACCTTGCTGCGCAGCGACAACCATGAGTCCGCACGAAACGATCCACGTGATAACGGATGCAATCAGAAGCTGCTTCGGTTTCTCACACAACCAACGGATGGCGACCGCGCATGCAGCGGTTCCGAGCAGAGTTGTCGCCTGCATCGCACTGATGGGCGCAGGAAGCATGAGCGACACGGCGAAGAAGGCCTGAAATGCAACAGTTGCGATCGAGAACGCCCAGATGGCCGTTCGATGCGAGTTCAGAAAGTTGAACTGAGTTTGGGGATTGGAGAAGATGGCGCCAAACATCGCTGCTCCGATGATGTTTGGAAGTGCGAACGCCGCGAAGCCCGCGAGTCCGAGATCGCGCAGGAGCAGGACTGGGAGGAACATCCCAATGCACCATGTCCATGAGCACGCAAGAAACGCACCCCAACCCATGACAGGAAACAGGGAGTCGCGTTCGACGTTTGTATTCAAGTGAAGTTCCGTGTGAAACCGCGCGTGACGGAGATCAAAGCCGCCTACAGGACTTGAACCTGCGACCCGTGCTTTACAAAAGCACTGCTCTACCACTGAGCTAAGGCGGCGAACGCGTGTAGTTTAGGCGCGGATCCGATTCCGCGGCCGTCTAGGATTGCCCATGAGTGAGCGGTGGTTCGATGCCCATTTGGATTTGGCGTACATGGAGGCCGCGGGCCGGAACATGGGAGTTGACCCCGAAACCGCCGGGGGCCCCGATCTGCCCGCGGCGGTGACCTTGCCCTCGCTGCATGCCGGTGGAGTCGAGAGTTGCCTCGCAACCGTGTTCGTCGAACCCGATGGCACGCAGGACTCTGTCTCGTATCCCGCCGGCAACGCCGAAGTCGCACATCGTGTCGGTTGGCATCAAATCGAAATCTATCACCGCTGGGCGAAGGAGGGTCGAGTTCGATTGTGTTCATTCGGCGCTGCCGCTCAGGGTGCCCCCGTCGGATCTGGCATGAATGTCGGCATCCTCGTCGAAGGCGCAGATCCGATTCGTGATCCATCGGAGGTCAAGCGTTGGGTGGATGCGGGTGTCGTCGCCGTCGGAATGGCGTGGGCGAAGCCTTCCCGTTACGCGGGCGGAAACATGAGTGCGTTGGGTCTGACGGAACCGGGTCGCGCCCTCGTGACCGAACTTGATCGACTTGGCGTTGTGCATGATGCAAGTCATCTCTCGGACCATGCCTTTGAGGATCTCTGCGGGATGACGGATCGCGTGATCATCGCGAGCCATTCAAACTGCCGCGCGTTGATTCACGACGATCGTGCGGATGAACACGGTGTTCCCGCGTTTCAGCGTCACTTACGCGACGAACAGATTCGTGAAATCACGCGGCGTGGCGGCATCATCGGAGTCAATGTCTTCAGCCCGTTCCTGATCCGTGGCGGATCCCGCGAACGCCGCGCAACGATCGCGGAATGGTGCGATCATGTGCTGCGAATCTGCGAGATCGCCGGCGGACGTCACGCCGTCGGACTCGGCAGCGATATGGACGGAGGATTCAGCGCGTTGAAGATGCCTGAAGGAATCGATCGCCCGGCGCACTTGCACCTCTTGACCCAAGGTCTGCGTCAACGAGGCTTCAGCGAGACGGATCTCGAAGCGTTACGACGCCGCAACTGGCTTCGATTCTGGCAACATCAAACCGAACTTACAGCATCGCGATCAGCTTCTCGCGGCTGATGGCTTCGCCGATCTGACGGGCATCGACTTGCTTGACCTTCGCCACCCCGTCGGGGTTCTTGCCGATGACGATCGTGCCGCGCAAGGACACATTCTGATCCGCCCAGTAAAGTCCGCATGCCTTGCAGAGTTGACGATGGATATCGCTGAGGATCGTGTGCCGATATCCCTCCCGCTCGGCCCAAGCGTTGTTCGCGGCGGATGAATCGCAGTTAACACCCACAACCGTCGCGCCCTTGGATCCCCATGTGTCCAAGTCGCTGTCAATGCACTTCATTTCGGTCGAACATACACCCGTGAAAGCGAAGGGCACAAAGCTCAGGACGACATCCCCCTTTTTCACATGGTCCGAGAGCTTCCATGGACTGCGCTTTTGATCCGGGAGCACGAAGTCGGGGATGACATCGCCGACCGCGATGGTGGTGGAGCGTTCACGAAGCTGAGGGTTGGACACGGCGAACTCCTTTGCGTTTGGTTGAGGAACATCCCCTGTTTCGGTTTCCACGAGGATTTAGAGTCAATTTCTTATGCTAGACAGTACCCCTCGCGGCGTGGTATCCTCCTAGAGTCGTCGGGGCGGAAGGAGTCCGTGATTCCCCGAAGTCTTTGATTCCCAAAGGCGATTCCTCGCTTGCGGGAAGATGTCGCAGGGACCCCCAAGGAGGATCGATGGGAGCCGGTGCAAGCGGAACTGAACCCACACTTGAGGCGCGTTACAACGAAGTGTGTGACCGTGTCGCCGCGGCAGCGAAGAAGTCGGGGCGTCGTGCACAGGATGTGATTCTGGTCGCGGTCACCAAGAACGCGGATCAAGAGCAGATCCGTGAATTGTTCAATCTCGGACATCGTGATTTCGGCGAGAACCGCGTTCAGCAGCTGGTGCATCGGGCCGCGATGATGGCAGAGTGGCTCGGCCGCCAGCGCAGATTCCCGACGGCGCGTTCGATTGAGAGTGCGAGCAACCTTCTGTTCTCGCCGGGATCCGAATCCGACCTTGCGCCGGATCCTTCGCAGCCGAGCGCGCGCGACGGCATCCGTTGGCACATGATCGGTCATCTGCAGCGCAACAAGTCTCGAAAGGTGATCGAGTTCACGCGCCTCATCCATTCCGTGGACTCGCTGCGGCTTGCCGAGGAGATTCAGGCTGCCGCGCTGCGTCGCGATCAGGTTGTCGAAGTGCTGCTTCAGATCAACTGTTCCGGAGAGGCGTCGAAGTTCGGATGCTCGGTTCCGGCTGCTGCCGCTCTCGCAGAGCAGATTGACACCATGATCAACGTGAAACTGAGGGGCGTGATGACGATGGCGGCTCCGGGCGCTGATCCGGAGGACGCGCGCGGCTGCTTTGCAAGATGTCGGGATCTTTATGAAGAGATCCGCCCCCTCGTCAGTGAGCCGCGCAAGTTCAACATTCTCTCGATGGGAATGTCTGACGATTATGAGGTTGCGATCTCCGAGGGTGCGAACATCGTGCGCGTCGGCAGTGCGATCTTCGGCGACACTCCGAGTGTCGAGATCCCCGAAGAGGCCGAAGAACCCGATCCGGCTGAAACCGAGTCGTAAACAACGCCCCGATCGTGATGAAAAACAAGCGCCAACCTTCTGGTTGGCGCGTTGTCATTTCAGGTGCGTCGTTGAATGGGCCGTTGAATCAGCCGAGGACCAGTCCGCCGCCGCGGCTTCGCATTTGGTTCATGTAAGACTGCAGATTGCGCCCGGGGCACTCGGTCGGACGGAGTTCCTGGTGCGTGTAGAGTCTGGAGGTCGGAACGCGATAGCGGAGCATTTGCGCGCGGACGAAGCCCACGAGCGTGTTGCGCTGATCCGAGGTCAGTGATTGATCATCGAAATTGCCAAGCACCATCACGCCGAGGTTGTGATCGTTGGTCTTGGCGACGTGCGCGCCTTCAACTTGAATCGGTCGACCTTCCCAGACTCGGCCTGCGGGATCGATGATGTAGTGGTATCCGATATCCGCCCATTCCTTGCCGCGCGAGCGGTGATAGCGACGGATGTTCTCGAGTCGAGTGGCGACCGAAGATTGTGATTTCAGACCATACGCCGTGGCGCCCTCGTGGTGCACGGTGATCCTGGACACGCCGTTCATCGGCTTGGTGAGATTCCACCGGGGGCCGTCTTTCGCCCACATCTTTCGGGATATCACGCCGGAGGGCATTCCAGTCGGTTGTGCGGGTTTCGGTGCGATCGCCGGTCCCGGGACGTCGGGAGAGGTGGATCCGCCGATGTACGCTTCTTCCGGCCAAACGGGACCGGGCAGTTCTGTTGTCGAGACGGCTCGATTCGAACCTTGGCAACCGGCGAGGACGAATAGCCCGCCGAGCGCGAGTCCGCGTTGGATCAATTCCCGTCGGGCGATCGTTGATTCAGGATCTTGCATGGCGTTCGACCTCGAATAAAACCATCGGTGTATCGGCCGCCCGGGCCTTTCAACCACACAGATTGACCTCAGTCGGTGATCTTACCGGTTCTGCGTGATTGTCGACTTGTGAAGTCGACACCAAATCGCCAACACCAGCAGTCCGTACAGACGCTGGGAGTG
>JBKDPX010000131.1:0-2748 GCA_046342165.1 Phycisphaerales bacterium
GGCAAGCATGACGCGAAGAACTGCTTCCTCACGATCTCCGCCGGCGTCGGCGGCACCGAAGCCAACGACTGGGCGGACATGCTGCTGCGCATGTACATCTTCTATTGCGAGAAGATGGGCTTTGAAATCGAAGAGGTCGAAAAGTCGTACGGCACCGAAGTCGGCATCGACTCCGTGACGCTGCTCGTGAAGGGCGCATTCGCGTTCGGCTACCTGCAGTGCGAGCGCGGCAGTCATCGTCTCGCCCGCGTGTCGCCATTCAACGCGCAGGGCAAGCGTCAGACGAGCTTTTGCACCGTCGAGATCACGCCGGAGTTGGATGATGTGAACGTCGAGATCCCCGAAAAGGACATCGAAGTCACGCCGTTCGTTCGCGCCTCCGGTCCCGGCGGTCAGAACGTGAACAAAGTTGCTTCGGCGATTCGAATCGTTCACAAGCCCACCGGCATCATGGTGGTCGCATCGACATATCGCGATCAGCCCCAGAACAAGAAGCAGGCGTTGGCGGTTCTTCAGGCCAAGCTCGAACAGCTCGCCGACGAGCAGCGCGAGAAGGAATTGGCCGCCGCTACGGGTGGTGCCGTGGATCGCGGCTGGGGCACCCAGATTCGGTCGTATGTCTTCTACGACAACCGGGTGAAAGATCACCGCACGGGATACGAGGAAACCGACTACGAGGCCGTCCTCAGGGGCGAAATCGCGCCGTTTATCGATGCCGAACTGAAAAGACGGCGTGCTGAACGAGAGAAAAGCGCATCCGGCAGGTAATTTGGGCCGATCAGAAGGGACCTCGGAGCAAATAGACCCGGGGAAGTGAGTCGGCCTACTGTTATGGACCTGGTCGGTCGTATGTTCGTCCGGCCCTGCTTCGAATTAAACTGATCACACAGTCTGCAGAGTAAACATACAAGGAGATCGCAATGAAGAACTTCGCTTTCGCCACCGTGGCTGTCGCCGCTCTCGCCCTCGTCGGCTGCCAGAGCTCGAACAAGGACGCCAACATGGGCTCGGTCAACGCCGAGAAGAAGGCCTGCTGTGGTTCGTGCAAGAAGACCGAGGGCAACATGGGCGCCGTCGGTGAGAAGAAGGATTGCGGCACCAGCTGCTCCGACAAGGCCGCGACTTGCCCCGCCACCGGCAACAAGGCCGGCAACATGGGCGCGGTGAGCGAGAAGAGCTCCTGCAGCGAGAAGAAGTCTTGCTGCCCGAGCCAGAAGGCCAACTAAGCCTTTCACGCTGAATTTGAACCCGTCGCGTCTCAGGCGCGGCGGGTTTTTCTTTTTGCGATTCACCCGGCGTACCCTTGCAGCGTGATCACCGAACTTGAACAACTTGAGTCTGTCGGTCTGGCTGAACTTGGTGCAGCGCAGGGAGCGGAAGCGCTCGAGACATGGCGCTTGGCCTACCTCGGACCCAGTGGAAAGCTCAAGGCGGTTCTCGGGCGGTTCAAGGATGTTCCCAAGGATCAAAAGCCCGCCGTCGGTGCGAAGCTCAATACGGTCCGCGCCGCGCTGGAAGAGGCGTTCGCCGCGAAAAAATCGTCTGCAGGCGCCGTCGCCGAAGTGCGCGAGTTGATCGATGTCACCGAGCCCGGAATCGTCAACTCCGCCGCGATCGGCCGTCGCCACATCATCAGTCGCGTTCGTGATGAACTCGTTGAAGTCTTCGCGCGCATGGGATTCGATGTCGCGCAGGGCCCAGAGCTCGAAGATGATGATCATAACTTTGTGAAATTGAATATCCCTCCCGCGCACCCCGCGCGCGATCCCATTGACAACTTCTACGTTGACGATCCCGCGAAGGTGAAAGCGCCGCGCATGATGCGCAGTCAGACCAGCACCGTGCAAGTGCGCGTGATGGAGGAGATGGTCCGCCGCGGCGGTGGGGCGCTTAAAGATTCGATTCGCATCGTGGCGCCCGGTCGCGTCTATCGGCCTGACACTGTCGACGCCACGCACTCGTTCATGTTTCATCAGATCGAAGGTTTGTACATCGATCGTGGCGTGACGATGGTTGATCTCAAGACGACGTTGATGCAGTTCGCGCGCGCGTACTTCGGCGAGACCGCTGAAGTCCGTTTGCGTCCGAGTTTCTTCCCGTTCACCGAGCCGTCAGCGGAATTCGATATGAAGATCCGTCTGCGCCCCGATCAACCCGAGCGCTGGATGGAACTCGGCGGATGCGGCATGGTTGATCCCAACGTCTTCGCGGCGTGCGGCGTCGATCCGGAGGAGTGGACGGGGTTCGCGTTCGGATTCGGTATCGAGCGCCTTGCCATGGGCAAGTACGGCATCCCCGACATCCGCATGCTCTTTGAGAACGACGTCCGGTTCCTCGCCCAGCTTTGAGTCGGCGGTTACGTTCAACCCTTACGGGTCCCTGACGGATTCAAAAAGAAACAGGCCCGGACGAATCCGGGCCTTTCGAACGCGGGTGTCAGGAGTCGAACCTGAAACCTTCTGATCCGTAGTCAGATGCTCTATCCAATTGAGCTACACCCGCAACACCCCGGATTCTTGCGAACCCGTGGGGAGGAAGCCTAAGAGGGCAGAAGCCCTTAGGCAAGTGGATGACGAGCGGGACTTGATTTTCGAGGTTTGCAAGCCAAGTATTTCGACCCCGAACCCGCGGGCTGTCCGCGGCCGGGTTCTGTTGAGAAGGATCAGAAGCGACTTATGGCTCACTCACGCACCGCAAAGAAGGCTGTCCGTCAGAACATCAAGCACCGCGCATTGAACCGCTGGCGCT
>JBKDPX010000132.1:0-5260 GCA_046342165.1 Phycisphaerales bacterium
GAACACGACGGAGAAGATGTCACCCACCACGCCCGCTACATGCGTGACAAGGTGCGCCCGGCAATGTCCGAATTGCGTGAGCTCTCGGATGAACTCGAGAGTCGCATCTCCCGCGATCTCTGGCCTTTGCCGACCTATCGCGAAATGCTTGTGATCAAGTGATCGATGAGTGATGGAAAGACAAAGGGCGGGCCCGTTCGGGTCCGCCCTTTTCATATGGGCCCGGCCGGATTCGAACCGGCGCACGACAAATTATGAGTTTGCTGCTCTACCGCTGAGCTACAGGCCCTGACCGCCAGATCGTACACCTCAATCGGGCGCGATAGTATTGAGCGATACAGCCGTACTGAAACCGCCGATGTCATCATCCCAAGAATTGGCGATGAAGCAGACTAGGAGCATCAAATGGACGCGAACGGATTTGAACTCACGCACACATCGAAGACTCGTCGTGGCGGATTTCTTCAGGGTTGCCTGATCGTCACGGCGGTGATTCTGGCGATCATCGTCGGCATCTCCGTCTTTGTGGCCTACAACTGGCGCGGTTGGGTTGCGACGGGCGTTAAGGAATCAACGGCTGCGATACTCGCCGACAGCTCGCTCTCGCAGTCCGACAAAGATCAGATCACCGCGAAGGTTGAAACCTTGGCGTCAGACTTTGAATCCGGCAAACTCACGATGATGCAAATCGGCAAGATCGCCGAAGCGCTTGTGGCGAGCCCGATACTTCCGGCGGCGATCGTTTCGGCTGTAGAGAAGGAGTATTTCCCGAAGGCCGAGTTCAGCGCGGATGAAGCCGCGGCCGCACAGCGGGTGCTCCAACGCTGTGCCCGCGGCATCAGCGAGGGCAAGATCAATCAAGATCGCGTGCGGGAGATTCTCGCGCCGATCGCCGAGGTCGCCAATGCTGATCAGATCCGGTTGAAGCCTGCGACCGATGTGTCGAAGGAACAAGTCCGCCGATTCGTCGACAATGCTCTTGCCGCCGCGAACGACTCGTCTGTCCCGGATGAGCCTTTCGCGGTCGACTTCGTGAAGGAGTTCAACGAACTGATCGATCGCGCGATCGCGGACTCGTCCGCGAAAGCTCCGTGATCAACGCGCGTGCTTGCGCGGGCGTCCGAGTTTGAACATCACGAGACCGACGATAAACATCGGCGCTCCGCCAACTCCGATCGCAACGTACTTGAGCATGACATCGGAAACGGAAGTTCCGTCTTCTTGCGGCGCGTCAAGCGGATTGTTCAACGTGTCTGCGTAGAGTCGTCTCAGTTCGTCGGCCGCGCCGACAATCCCCAGAATCATCAGCAATGCGCCCGCGAAGAGGAGCATCATTCCGATGGGTCGTTTCATCGTGGTGATTCCGTATTCGTGTTGAGTTTGTACAAGCCGATCTCGGATACGCATACCGGTGCGAGTGATTCGAACTCGAATCGAATCTCAGATGCGACGACGGGCGCGGCAAGTCGAATCACGCGGCGCGGTCCGATGGTTGTCCCACCCGCGATCTTTCGCCATGTCTGATCGTGACGAATCGAGACCGAAAAATCCCGTACTCGCTGCCCGATTGAGATTGCCTCCTCGATTCGAATGACATCAAACTCCATCGGCGAGGAGGATGTGAATGTCGTCGTGGAACGCGTTGAATCGAACAAGATACTTCCGAAGGTGTCCTGATCACCGTCAAGCATTTTCTGTGCTTCATCATCGTCGCCGACGCGGGCTGTTCGAGCGAGCATGTTGTCAGAAAAAGTCGAACGCAGGATGGTGCCGAGTCGTTCAAGACTTCTTCGATCGTTCTCGTGAATCAATCCACGACGGTCCGGCGGCAGATTCAGAATCAGATTTGCGCCGCATCCGACGGATCTGAACCAGATATCCAGCAACTCTTCCGCGGATTTCACTTTGTCGTCTTCTTCGGGGTGATAGAACCAACCGGGTCGAATCGAGACATCCGCCTCCACTCCGACCCAGTGCGTGCCGCCTTCTTTGCCGCTTGCAAGATCGTCATATGTCAGCCCCGGCATTCTGCCGGCGTTGTCGATGGTCTGCCACGAGGTCTCGGCGCTGTGGCCCCGCTCGTTGCCGGCCCAGCGGCAGCCGGGACCCGCGTCGCTGAAAATGATCGCATCCGGCTGAAGTTCAGCGATCATTTTCCAAGTGTTCGGCCAGTCGTAATAGGTCAGTTTGTCGATCTTTCGTTCCTCATTTGCGCCGCCGTAATAGCCCGATCCGCCATTCGCACCGTCGTGCCAAACCTCGAAAATCGGGCCGTACGAGGTGAGCAACTCTCGGAGTTGTTCGCGATACAAATCGATGTATTGAGGCTGCCCGTAGAGGGCACTGTTGCGATCCCACGGCGACAGATAGACGCCGAACAACAGTTCTCGTTCGCGACACGCACGGGAGAGTTCGCTGACGATGTCGATCTTCACGGGACTTCGTGAGATGTTGTGCTCCGTCGTCTTGGTCGGCCACAGACAGAGTCCGTCATGATGTTTAGCGGTCAGGATGACGCCGCGCATGCCGGCACTCTTCGCTACATCCGCCCATTGCTCGCAATCGAGTTGCGTCGGAGCGATGATCTCGGGAGATTCGGAACCGGAGCCTCATTCGCGATTCGTGAAAGTGTTCGCGCCGAAGTGAATGAATGCGTAGAACTCAAGGCGATGCCACTCGACTTGCGCCCGAGTGGGGCATGCGCCAAACGGCTCCGGAGTCTGCTGAGCGTGCGCAAGCGACGAGGCGGCGCACAGGATCGAAGCGGTGGCCTGAAAAAGTGGGCTGGGCATGTGCATCGGCACATCGTAATCGTTTGTCAAAACAGATGCGAAATCGCGTCGGCCGTGGTACGCTTGGCTCGTGGCGACTTTCGAGTACACAGCCTTGGACTCCGGTGGAAGACGTGTCAGCGGCATTCTCGCGGCTCCGACCGAGCAAGCCGTCATTGCCGAACTTGAATCACGCAATCTCATGCCGGTGAACATCGAGCCGCGCAAAGAGGGCTCGTCGTTCGGTCGGGGCATCAGCGGTCGCACACTCTCCGAGAGTTACGTGCAACTCGCAGATCTTCTGCATGCCGGTGTTCCGCTCTTGCGGGGTTTGAAACTTCTCGGCTCCCGAAAGGCGAAGCCGAAACTCGCCGCGATTTTCAGGGAACTCAGTGAGAAGGTCGAAAAGGGCGTCGATCTCGCGGCGGCGATGAGTGAACGCAACGATGTGTTTCCTCCGATTCATGTCGCGATGGTGCGTGCGGGCGAAAAGGGCGGGTTTCTTGAAAAGGTTCTCGCACGACTCGGCACGTTGGGAATCGCACAGGCTGAATTGCGCGCGCAGATGATCGGAAGTCTGATCTATCCCGCGATTCTTTCGGTGATGGGTGTGGGGATCGGCGGCGTGGTGTTCGGCGTGTTCGTTCCTCAGTTCCGCGAAACCCTTTCGCGCATGGGCGGCGAACTGCCTGGCATCACCCTGTTGGTGTTCGCGGCGAGTGATGCCGTCACCACATATGGAGTATTCACCGCCATCGCATTGGCACTGGCGATCTTCGGAATCATCACGCTCTCCCGGGATGAGAGGTTTCGGGTCAAGATAGAGCGCTTCAAAGTTCGTGCGCCGGTCATCGGTCCGCTTGTCCGCGCACATGCCACCGCGAGATTTTGTCAATTGCTCGGCACGATGCTCGACAACAACGTGCCGATGCTGACCGCATTGACAATCGCCAAAGAGGGTGCGGGAAACAAGCTGATTGAATCAGCGATTGCGGAAGCCGCCGAGGCGGTGAAGAGCGGACAGCAACTCGCCACGCCGCTCGAGGCATCCGGCTTGTTCGAGGACGATGTCATCGAAATGATCCGAATGGGAGAGGCCGCGAATAACTTGGATGAAGTTCTTTTGAAAGTCGCGGCGACGATCGAATCTCGACTCTCGCGCGGCCTTCAAGTGGCGACGAAACTCATCGAACCATTGGTCTTGGTGATCATCGGCTTGGTGGTGCTCACGGTCGCTCTCGCTTTGATTCTTCCCCTGGCTCAGGCTTCTTCGAATCTCGGATAAAGCGCCGCTCCGGAAAACCTTTCGAAGTTTGTCTTTGTTCGTCGATCAAAACGGGTAGAATGATTCACTGAGGGCGTTCGTTCCGCCCGACTCCGCTCTGTGAAAGGAATGCTCATGATGCGAAACTACTCAGGACTCCGCTTCGCGGCACGCCGCGGCTTCTCGCTTGTCGAGGTGATGATCGTCATTTTGATCATTCTGGCCATCGGCGGGCTTGTGGCTTACAACGTGATGGGTGCGAAGGAGAAAGCCGATGCGCGCATCGGCAAGATCCAACTTCAGGAACTCCAACAGGCGCTCCGCCAGTTCAAGCTCGTCCATAGTCGCTATCCGTCCGACGAGGAAGGCATCCAGGTGCTCTGGAATAAGGAAGCCATGACCGACGAAGATGCGGCGAAGAACTGGGAAAAGTTGCTCGAGAAGCCGATGCCCAAGGACAGCTGGGGCAGCGAATGGGGATATCGCCAAGTCAGCGAACACGGTGATGAGACCAACTATGACCTCTGGTCTTTCGGACCGGATCGTGTCGAAGGAACTTCCGACGACATCGTCTCGTGGGATGAAAGTGCTGATGGCGAATCGTCGGGATCCGGCGACGGAGCGAGCTCGGGAGGATGATGTCATACTACCCACGGACTTTCGCCCGTCGAGTGCGAGTCCGCTGCGAGTGCGGGCCGACATTTCATGATCTCAGGCGACGAGCCTTCACCTTGGTGGAGGCTCTCGTTGTTCTTGGAATCATCATTTTGATCGGCGGCCTCGCACTCCCGGGAATGACTCGCTGGTCATCCAAGTACTCCGAATCGGCGTTTCAAGCGCGTTTGCAAAGCACCGTGGATGCCGCGCGCGCCATCGCGATTTCAAATGCCGCGGCTGTCAAAATCCGAGTGGTTCGCAAGTCCGGAGACAAAGAGTTCATCATCGCCGCATGGCACTCCGCACGCGATCGTCGCGATCCGAGTACGGATCGGGAGAAAACCATCGGAGAACTTGATGATGGCTTCACGCTGTCTTTTGAAGATGTCGGCTCCGACAAGTCAGAAACCGAAGGCGGGACGACACTCTGGACGGTCTTGCCTGACGGGTCCGTTTCGAGAAACTCGGATGTAAAAGTTCGACGAGCCGATGGCGCCACAGCCGTTGTCTCGGTAGGAACTTGGAATGGCACCGTCACCTTCGGGCCGTTTGTCACGGACGAAAAGCC
>JBKDPX010000133.1:0-1853 GCA_046342165.1 Phycisphaerales bacterium
AGGTCGAGCGGTTGACATCGGATGTGGAAAGGGTGTCTTGATGACATGTGTGCGCGATGACTTTCGCGTCGAAGGCGTGGAAATTGAATCGGTGGTGCGCGATGTCTGTCTTCGTCGCGGACTGTCGGTGATCGATGGTCATCTGCCCGACAACATCTTCTTGCCGCGCGGTGAGTTTGATCTCGTGATCGCGTCGGATGTCGTCGAGCATGTCCAAGACCATGTCGAGGCAAGTTCGCACACTCACCGACCTGCTTGCTCCCGACGGTGTTTTGATTGTCACCGTTCCGGCTTACCAGTGGATGTGGGGAAGTCATGACGAAATGGCCCATCATAAACGCAGATATACGACAAAGTCGCTCGGAAGGCTCGTCGCTGCAACCGGTCTACACATCGAAATGCTCTCCTATCGCATGATCACACTGTTTCCCGCGATGGCGATGTCTCGGTTGCTTTTCCCGACGAGTTCACCGGGAATGCGTGTTCCGTGGAAGCCGATCAATGCTGCGTTTGAAGCACGCTTCGCCTTTGAGAGCCATCGGGCTTTCGGGTGCCCCGCACCATTCGGAGGATCCGTGTGGTGCATCGCGCGTCGAGCAGGCCAAACCCAAGCCACGTGAGACGACACAATATAAAGCGGATCATCGATGCAGTTTCATTCGTTGCAAGACGGCAGGAACCGCCGGCGGTAAGTTTGATTCATCACACTTTGTGATCTCGTTATCAATGTCCACGAACGAAAGTCCGCGAATCACGCCTCGGTGCGTTCCGCTTACCACCACGACATCGTCGCACGCGATCGCACAGGCTGATTCCATGGACACCACGCCGTCGCCGATCGCATCCGCCCCTTTGCCAAGTTCACGCATCCAAGAGTCCACTGTCGCGCCGCCGAAAGTTTCGCGAGTGACTTCACCGTCGACCAACTCGCCGATTGAATCCTTCACGTCGTCGCCGATCCGCGCGACGATGGTCGTGAACGCAAGTCCTTTCGGTACGCCGCGGCTTTGTAAACCTCGCAAAAACTCCGATCCCGGCGTCAGATCCGTCGACGCCTCGCCCGCTCCGTCGTCCGTGTTCAACACCGTCTTCCACTGAACGATCGGCGTGCGAAGCAGATCCGCGGCGCGATCGCGGATCTCAAGCGGCGCGCGCATCGGCGCAAGCGCGGAACCGTCAAACGGCGTCGCAATCGTGATCAATCTCAGAACACTCGGAAGTGATATCTGATCATTCGGCACGCTCGAGTAGCCGTCCGGCCGTGTGACCGCATCCAGAGCGACCAGACCGCCCATCGAATGGCCGATCAGCGTGACGCTCTTCACGCCGCGGAGCTTGAGATCCTCAAGTGCATGAATCAGATCCGCGGATGCGCGTGAGACCTCACCGTCATCGCGATACTCGAATCGAAGCGCAGGAAGGCCCTCGTGTGCCAAAGCGGGAGCCAGCGTGTTCCAGATATCACCGGGTTCATCAAGCCCGTGGATCAGAACGACGACCTGTTCGGGCAGCGACTCGGCTTCGATCGATGTCCACGCGAATCGAGGGCACTGGGCCGTTCCGCCGCGCACTTCGCGAAGGATCGACATCGCCGACGGATCGGGATTCGTCAGCGCCAAGCCGAGGGCGGCGAGCAGGTAATGCATCGCGATATTGTTGGGCCTCACTCATCGCGCATTTCAGTGCCGAACCCTTCCGCAAACCGAAAACCGCGTCTGGCGTCGCGCCTTGAGCCTTCCTACCTTCAGTGCATGGCGATTCTCGTTAATAAAGACACTCGGGTGATTTGTCAGGGCATTACGGGCGCGTTCGGTGCGGTGCACACGAAGGGCTGCCACTTGTACGGCACCAAG
>JBKDPX010000134.1:0-1028 GCA_046342165.1 Phycisphaerales bacterium
CGCATCGCGAGATCATTGAACGAATCCTCGCCTGCAGCCCATGTCCCATTCCCGACGATGTGCGTGTGCTGCTGCAAGGCGACCACCAAGCTTTGATGACCTTCGGTGTTTCGGGCCGTGCGCAAAAGTTGAAGCCTGCATGGTTTTATGATGGATCGAAAGGGCGCATCGTCTTTACAAACACCACCTTTCAGGATCGTGCGTTATCGGCGATCGAAGACTCGATCCGTTTGATCGAACACGTCACTTCAGAGAACAATCTCGATCGCGACGCCTCCTCCGCGCTGATTCACGAACTCAACACCGCTGCACACTCCCTGTGATCGCGGCAATTCGTTGCTCCACTCGAAAAGCATTAAAGAAAACGTGAGAACCTCGCATGTCAGAATCAAACTCAAACTCAGTCTTTGAACGCCTTCCGTCTGAAATCCAAGCCCGCCTCAACTCTCTCGAATCCGCAGGCGGTTTGCCTGCCCTCCGTGAATACGCCTTGCGACTTGCTGAACACATGCTCGTCTGCTATCCGCGTTACAAGTCCATGGTTGATGGAGTACGAATCGCCGCCCGCCAGAATGCCGCGGTGGATTACAAAGCAATCTTCAACTCACACTCCAGCGAAGCCGCGGCGGCCGCATGCATTGGCATGCGGCGCGACCCCGCCGGCGCGCACGCGTACTTCATCGCATTCCAAGCACTTCGTCCGTGTCCGAAAGAAGCCGCCAATCTTGCATCAATGCACGCGCTGAGACATGCCGCGTCAGCCGCTGATGAGCATTCCGACATCAAGTCAGAGAATCCGCCCAAGCGCCGCTGGGACAGTTCATACCCGGGTGCCGACACCTTGATTGCGTTGTTGGATCAACTTATCGAAGCGGTAAAGTCGGGAGATGACTTCGGAAAGGATGGCCCCCGATGATCGATCGTTTCTTCAAATGGCTTTTCGGTCCCGCGGCGAGTTCGCAACCTGCTTCACCGCCACGCGCTCCGGTCGGCGCACCATCGGATACGCCACTTGGATCTCGGGAATC
>JBKDPX010000135.1:0-2505 GCA_046342165.1 Phycisphaerales bacterium
GTCGTACGCGCAGGTCCGCGAGGTGTATCCGTACCCGGATGACTCGGTGATCGCTCGCGACGCGCTTCCGGGCGCGCTTGAACTTTCACGCGCGGGGCGATTCGGAGAATCCGTTCGCGTTCTGCAATCCGTGCTTGATTCGCAAGCCGAGAACGTGATGGAGTCGGACGAACCCCGTCTGTACGTCACGGTACGTGAACGTATCCACGAACTGCTGCGATCGAATCCGGAGTTGCTGCGAAGATATCGCGAGATCTCGGAGCCTCAGGCTCGGGTCTTGTCGGATTCCGGCGATTATCGCGCCGCTGAGCGTTCATACTTGATGACACCGTCGGGCTTCCGTGGCGCAACGCTGCTCGCCCGTGAGCACATCGAAAATGCGCGGTTTGATTCCGCGCGTCTGCTCCTCGAACAACTCAACGATCATCCCGATCTTGCGGAGGCCGACAACCGTCGCATCGTCGCCGAACTCGCAACATTGTGTGGGGCTTATATTCCACGCCCCGAAGTGCTCGCCTGGATCGCGACTTTGCGCGAGCGCGCATCGATGCCCGCGACGGAGGTCGCCCCAGTTCAATGGCCGGAGACACTGACCCGGCCGTGGCGCTCGCCGTTGGTCGCTCAGCCTTCCACTGATTTCGCCGCCGCCGGAGACTCGCCGCTGAAAAGCGAACGTATGGATATCGCTCGGGCGGGTGATGATGACGATGCCGCCGCCACCGCCCGCAACTTCCGTGACTTCGCCTCGAAGGAAGGCAAGATGCCCTGGGTTATGCCTTCGGTTCGCGGCGATACGCTGTACATCAACGACGGCCTGACGATCAGTGCCTTCGATCACGCCACACTCGCGCTGAAATGGCGCGTCAAGCCCGCCGGCGGCGCCGATCGCGCGCTCGGTCGTGATCTCAACACGCTCAGCCTCAACAGTTGGAAGGGTCTCGAAGACATCGGTACGGTCACGCTTCGAGGCGACATGCTCTTCGCCGCGACCGGAACACCCGCGGCCGGCGTGCGCACCGGTGATCGTCGCATCCATGCCATTCATGCACTTACCGGCGAGATCATCTGGTCCGTCGATCCGAACTTTCTGGATCCGATCATTTCCGATGCGTCTGTGCGCGGACCGCTGAACATCGAGGGTGACACCGTTGTCGCCACGATGCGCAGACCCGGCGGCGCCAACCGAACCATCGGCCTGTACGCCGTCGGACTCGACGCCGGTTCGGGATCGCTCCGGTGGGTCCGCCACCTCGGCAGCATCGGTTCGGTCACGTGGTCGCGACAACAGTCGCGCCCGTCGGCCGCGCAACATACGCCGGCGGCTTCGTATTGATGCCGGTGCGCGAGGGATTGATGCGCATCGATCCCGAGTCGCCGAAGACATGTGAGGTCGTGAAGATCTCACGTTCCGGCAACATCGTGATCGCGGGCGATTCGCAAGGCACCCATCCGGTCGTCGTTGACGGCTCCGGAGTGCATACCTACCTGCGCTGGGAAACCGCTCGCGATGTGCTCGAATCCAGACTTTCCGCAGATCCTTCGGATCCGCGACCGCTGCTCACCTATATCGAACTCGCGGCGCGAGCCGGAAAAGCGGATCTCGTCCCTTCACTCGCCGACCGAATACTCGCCATCGTGCGCGACTCGTCAGGCTTCAAAGCCGCGGCGACGAGCGCCGAGTTGTTCGATTTGCTGCTGTCCATGATCCGCGCCGGCCGGGAGCAATCGGTAACACCCGATGATTTCGGTTCGTTCAAACCCGTCTCGGATCCGAAACTCATCGACGCACTCGTGACGAGACTCGGTCTGTCGGGGGAAGAGCCGGCGAAACAAGTCGAATACCTCTTTGAATTGGCGATTCTGCGCGAATCGCAGAAGCGTTCGGCGGACGCGGTCGAGGCGTTGCAGAGAATCCTGAATGATGCGACGCTGTCGCAGGGTCGTGTCGGAACCGAAGCCGCGAGCAGACTCATTTCCGTTCTGCGCCGCAACGGCTATCGCGCGTACGCGCTCTTTGATGCGCAGGCCGCTCAGGAAATCGGTGAACTTCCGGCGGACTCCGATGCTGCGGCCATGGTCGAACTCGCCGCCAAGTATCCGGCGGCGGATGCCGCGCCTGAATTGCTCGCGCGGGCGGGCGAGTGGCGGTTCGCACGCGAAGATCGTGAAGGTGCGCGCGAATCGTTCGGAAAAGCGCTTGTGATCGCCGAAACCGGTCACGCCATCGGTCGTTCCGACATGATTCCGCGCATCGACGCGATCGCTCGGCGATTGCTGGAAATCGGAGCCGGGGCGGGACGCGTCGAAGCGTGCGAAAGACTTCGCTCCAGATTGGTGAGGACTTATCCCGAGCTTCGCACGCTTCCGGTGAACGATGCGCGCTCCGAACTCGGTGCGAGACGGCGCGCTCCACGCGTCGGAGATCAAGTCGGCGCCGGCATTCAGGTGATCACGGGTTGGTCGCCGGTGGAGACGGTGCTCACGGATGTCGCGGGACGTTCGGGT
>JBKDPX010000136.1:0-986 GCA_046342165.1 Phycisphaerales bacterium
TTGATGCGTCGACCGCTGCCCGCATCAAGAATTCCGGCCCCCGCGAGTTCGGAACGAATCGTCTCCATCGCCGCGTCTTCATCCGTGTTGGGCTTGAACGCGATCTGAAGGAGGTGAATCGATTCGCTCTTGAGTTTCTCCTTGAGATCCTTGCGACTGCCGAACACCGCATGCAGCGCCTGATCCATGAAGTCCTCACCGACATTGAAGAACTTCGAGACCATCTCGAGTCCGGGACTCGTGACGACGCCGACGATCTCGAATCGATGCTCGACGCCGTCGCTCTTGCACACGAACGTGTCGCCGACTCCGAGTCCCTTGGCGACCTTGAATTCGCGCGCGACGATCACTGCGCCGCCTCGCTCAAGCTTCTCGATCGCCGCCTCGGGATCACCTTCGATCCAAGTGATCTTCGTCATCGAGAAAAACTTCCGCGGCTCGAACGCCATGAAACTCGTCTTGTATTTCTGAAGCGCCTGTACGCCGAAGGCATCGACTTCGACCGGCTTGAGCGCGATCGCCGTGACATCTTGAACGAACGGCATCTCCTGAACGATCTCGCGAGATTCAGGAGTCAGATTGAGTCCGGTCACGAACGCATCCGGAAATGCGATATTGCCGATCCAATCACGCCGCACCGCGCCGCCCTGCGTCCAAATCGCGACCATCAGCGCCAGGCCCGTCATGAGCGATCCCGCAGTGAATCCGTTGCGGTACGGCGTTCGCAGCATCGAGCGCTCAAGCAGTTTCGGCGGCAATCGAAGGACGCGCGATACCGCGCCCGAAGCGAACTTCGCGGCGAGCGCCGTCACCGGAACCGAAAGCAGGAACCAACCGGTGAACAGCGCGGGAATGCCGACGACTGCGTAGGTCCAAAATGTCCGCTGACCGTCGGAGATCATGGTGATGATCGCCGCTTGAATGGCGATCAAGATCAGTCCCGCGATCGTGATCTTCACCACATGTGCGCGCTTCACGCCCTTGCC
>JBKDPX010000137.1:0-4420 GCA_046342165.1 Phycisphaerales bacterium
CTTCAAGGGCTTGTTCGCTTCGCACGGTACTGAACGTAAGCACCGCTCGCCGGGTTCGATCAGCTCTTTGTGTTCGAACCGTGGTTACGGCGGCGGTCTGAAGAAGGGCAAGCGCATGCCGGGCCACATGGGCGCCGAGCGGGTGACCTGCCGCAGCTTGGATCTGGTTCGCATCGATGCGGACAAGAACCTTGTGCTTGTGAAGGGATCGGTTCCGGGCGCGACCGGCGGGTTGGTCGAAGTGCGTCCGGCGATTCGTCTCTATAAGAGCAAGGCGAAGAAAGTTTCGGGTAAGTGATATTCAGCGCCTCGGGGCATCGGTTGTCTCGGGGCGTTGCGGTTGAGTGAAGTGTTTATGGTCGGTCGGTGAGGTGCCGGTCGGCCGGTTCGGAAGGTCTCGAGGCAAAGAGATACCGCCGAACGAAGACAAGAGGTCGGTTCATGGGCCTGAACAGCCCGGAATCGAAAGGACTGCCGAGTCGAGTCCGATCCACCCCACGCGTTGCGATTGCCTGCGACGCGTCCCGAAGGCGAAAGCCTCGCGGGAAGCGGAGGTGAGACGGATAGGCGAGGGCCACGGAACGAAAGTCCGGGGCACATAAGGCGGAATGACGAGGTTCAGACAAATGGATGTCCCCGTCTACGACATGAGCGGCAAGACGGTCGCTCAAATGAAGATCGATGAGAAGTCCCTTGGCGGGACTTTGAACCCTGCTTTGATCAAGCAGGCCTACGTGATGTATCACGCCAACAGCCGTCAAGGCTCGGCGCGGTCGAAGAACCGTCACCAGGTCGAGGGTTCGACCAAGAAGATCTACAAGCAAAAGGGTACGGGCAACGCTCGCCACGGCGATCGCAAGGCCAACCTTTTCAAGGGCGGCGGTCACGGCCACTCCAAGAAGCGCACGCGTGAGGACTTCCGGCAGGAGATGCCGAAGAAGATGCGTCGCAAGGCCAACCGTAACGCGTTGCTTGCCAAGCTGCTTGACAGCGAGGTTCGCGTGATCGACGAGATCGCGTTCAAGGAACCCAAGACCAAGGCGTTCACCGAGTTCCTGACGGCGATCAAGGTCGACCGTTCGGCACTGGTGGCTCTGCCGCACTGCTCCGAGAAGAGCATGAACGCGCGTTTGGCCGGCCGCAACGTCGACAACACGACGCTTGTTCCCGCCGAGCAGATGAACTGCTTCGACATGCTGAACCACCGCTTCCTCGTGATCGGCCGCAAGGATCTCGAGGCGTGGCTCAACGGTCCGTGCTCGCAGACGGGCAAGGTCGCGAAGATCTCGCCGATGGGTCGTAAGACCGAGGAGGCCGCGAAATGAGCGCTAACGTTCACGCTTCTTATATCATCAAGCGTCCGCTTCTCAGCGAGAAGTCGACGTTCGGGATGAACGAGCAGCGCCGCTACACCTTCGTGGTGGATCCGCGCGCATCGAAGACCGAAATCAAGAACGCCGTGCAAGAGCTGTACAAGGTGCGCGTGCTGGGCATCAACACCCAGGTGCGCAAGGGCAAGTATCGCCGCGTCAAGGTGGGGCTCATCCAAGAGCCTCTCGAAAAGCGCGCGACGGTTCGTCTCCACCCCGAGGATCAGATCGATTTGTTCTAAGGATTGAACGCCGGTGACAAACCGGTTCAAGGACACGCATCATGCCGATTCGCATTTACAAGCCCACCTCCGCCGGACGCCGCAACGCGTCGGTGAACATGCACGCGGAGGTCACCAAGTCCCGTCCCGTCAAGAGCCTCTTGGCTCCCAAGCCCAAGAGCGGCGGCCGCAACCATCGCGGCATCGTCACCTCTCGCGGCATCGGCGGCGGTGTCAAGCAGATGTACCGCCTCATCGATTTCAAGCGCAAGGATCGATGTGGCATCCAGGGTAAGGTCACGGGCATCGAATACGATCCCAACCGTTCCTCGCACATCGCGTTGATCGAATACACCGACGGCGCCAAGCGCTACATCATCGCACCCGCGGGCCTCAAGGTCGGCGCGACGCTGATGTCCAGCCGCACCGCGGTCGTCGAGCCCAACATCGGCAACGCCATGCAGCTCCGCTACATCCCGACCGGTCTTGACGTTCACTGCGTCGAGCTCGTTCCGGGTCGCGGCGCTCAGATCTGTCGTTCCGCAGGCTCCTACGCGAAGCTGACGAACAAGGAAGATGACTACGCGACGTTGACGCTCCCCTCGGGCGAACTTCGTAAGGTCCCGCTCGAAGCCATCGCGACCATCGGTCAGGTCGGCAATCCCGATCACCGTCTGCGTCGTCTCGGCAAGGCCGGTCTCTGGCGTTTGATGGGCCACCGTCCGGTGACCCGCGGCGTCGCGAAGAGCCACCATGCCCACCCGTTGGGCGGCGGTTCAGGCCGCAGCAAGGGCAACCGTCCTCCGTGCGGACCGACGGGCGTTCTCGCCAAGGGTGGCAATACCCGTAATCGCAAGAAGCACTCGACATCACTCATCATCCGCCGCCGCGTGAGCAAGCGGTACGGACAGAAGAAGTAATATCGAGCGTTGTTTGAAAGTGGTTTGAGAGAGAAGTGAAGGTAAGTTCGGTTCGGCAAGTAACCATCAGGAAAGACATCCATGGGTCGCAGCCTAAAGAAAGGTCCGTACGTCGATGAGAAGCTCTACCGGAAGGTGGAGAAGCTCAACGAGTCACGCCGCAAGGAGCCGCTGAAGACGTGGGCTCGCCGTTGCACGATCGTTCCCGAGTTCGTCGGGCACACGTTCAAGGTGCACAACGGTCGCGTGTTCCTCGACGTGTTCGTGACGGAAGACATGGTGGGTCACAAGCTCGGCGAGTTCTCGAACTCGCGCACGTTCAAGGGCCACACCAACAAGAAGGAAGGCCTTGAGGCGGGCGAGGGCAAGGGCGGCTGATTGACCGCAGCGTAACGTCACTTTCGAGCGGCAAAACCACCGCTCTTCGGGTAGGAAGTCAGTTCGGGTGCGGCGAGCGCCGCGCATCAAGCAAGGGTGTACACCGTGAGACTCAGAGGCAACAAAGTGGAGCAGTTGGCGGCCAAGGCCGGCATCTCCATCGAACAGCTCGCTCAGGGCATGTCGGAACCGGGATTCCCGGCCGACGAAGCAAACAGCGCACTGCGCAACTGGATGCGCGGCAGCGACCATCCGCGTTGCGATCGCAAGTCGATCGAGCGCATCGCCGGTCTGCTGCGCGTGTCCGCGAAGGACATCGCTCGCTTCACCAGCAAGGTCAACCACCATCGCGGCAGCCCGCGCAAGGTGCGTCTGGTCGCGGATCTGATCCGCGGCAAGAAAGTGGAGGACGCGTTGAGCCTCCTGCACTTCAGCAATAAGCGCGCCGCCGTGAATGTCAAGCGCTGCCTCTTGGCCGCGCGCGATGAGGCGATCCGACACGACGCGGACGTGAGCCGTCTGTTCGTGGCGGAAAGCACGGTGGACGACGGTCCGCGCATGAAGCGGTTCCAGCAGAAGGATCGTGGTCGTGCGCACCCGATCATCAAGTGCTTTAGCCATATCACCATCGGGGTTGAGGAGAAGTAAGAACCATGGGACAGAAGACTCACCCTTTCGGTCTGAGACTCGGGATCACGGAAGCCCACCGCAGCCGTTGGTACGCGCCCAAGGCGCTGTACGGCGAATTGCTCGTCGAGGATGAGAAGATCCGCAAGTGGCTGGACAAGCGCCTCAATCGCCGTCCACCAAACGCCGCGGTTTCGGACATCCACATCGAGCGCACGCGCGAGGAACTGAAGATCATCATCAAGACGGCTCGTCCGGGCTTGGTGATCGGTCCCAAGGGCGCGGAAGTTGAGCGCATGACCGAGGAACTGCAGTACATGACAGGCCGCAAGGTCGCGATCTCGATCATCGAGATCAAGAACGCGGATCTGGATGCGAAGCTCATCGGCGAAGCGGTGTGCGAGCAGTTGATCAAGCGCGCGAGCTTCCGTCGCGTGGTTCAGATGAAGGTGAAGGCCGCGATGGAAGCGGGTGCCAAGGGTGCGAAGATTCAGATCAGCGGCCGCTTGGGTGGCGCTGAAATGAGCCGCGTGCTCGCGGTGAAGCTCGGATCATTGCCGTTGTCGACGCTGCAAGCGAACGTGGAATACGCGTTCAGCGAAGCGTTCACGCCGTTCGGCGCGATCGGGTGCAAGGTGTGGGTCTACAAGGGCATGTACACGACGGAGCGGACGGAGGAGGAATCCAACGCCGCAGGTGGTCGCGCGAGAGCGCGCGGTCGTCGCTAAGTGTGCGAATGTCCGAAGTGTCGAGTTGGTTGAGTAGGAATTGAGACCGGTAAAGAGGCGAAAGAGCCCAAGCCGGATGTGGAGTGTGAAGTATGCCGCTGATGCCCAAACGAGTGAAGTACCGCAAGGAGATGCGTCGCGTGCGCGATCGCAAGGCGACCAAGGGCAACTACGTC
>JBKDPX010000138.1:0-2763 GCA_046342165.1 Phycisphaerales bacterium
CAACATGTGCAATCTGCTTGAGGAGCTTGGCGTCAGCCGACTCAACGCCGGCGAAAACGCCGAGCCTGGGGTCTTTACCTTCCAAGCCACGGATCCCAGCCGCAGCCACGCGCGCTACGAGATCGTTCGCACCATGCGCGCGAGCATTTCAGCTCTCGGTCCGATGCTCGCCAAGCGCGGCGAGGCGCGTATCTCCCTCCCCGGCGGTTGCGCCATCGGCGAGCGTCCTGTCGATCTGCACCTTCGAGGTCTGGCGGCGCTTGGCGCCCAGATCACACTCTCGGGTGGCGACATCATCGCGAAAGTCCCCTCCGACGGACTCAAAGGCGCGACGATCTTCCTCGGTGGCACATTCGGCCCGACCGTGCTGGGTACCGCGAACGTGATGTGCGCGGCCACATTGGCCAAGGGCACGACGGTGATTGAAAGCGCCGCGTGTGAACCGGAGATCGTCGACCTTGCGAACATGCTCAACTCCATGGGCGCACAGGTGCGCGGCGCGGGTTCTCCCCGCATCACGATCGAGGGTGTGAAGTCCCTGCGCGGCACGGATTACACAATCATGGCCGACCGCATCGAGGCGGGAACGTTCATGATCGCCGCAGCCATCACCAACGGTGATTTGACGCTGGAAAACTGTCCGAGTGATGCGCTGCTCGCGGCGACCTACTTCCTCAATGCCGCCGGAGTGCACGTTGACAAGGTCGACAAGATCACGATTCCGATGGGTTCGACCGCGAAGAGCCGTTCGACGTTGACCGTGACCAATGGAGCCGGTGCATCGTCGATTCAGGGTGGCCCGATGCGCGAGACTGTTCGCGTGACGTCGGATCGCGTGATTCGTCCCGTTGAAATCACGACACAGCCGCACCCCGGATTCCCGACCGATCTGCAGGCTCAGTTGATGGCGCTGCTGTGCATTGCTGACGGCAATTCCGTGATCACCGAGCGCATCTTCCCCGATCGATTCCTGCATGTCGCGGAACTTTCACGCATGGGAGCCAAACTCATGCGTCAGGGATCGACGGTGATCATCTCCGGTGTCCGCAAGCTGGTGGGCGCGCCGGTCATGGCAAGCGACTTGCGCGCTTCGGCGGGCCTGGTGCTGGCGGGTCTCGCGGCGGAAGGCACGACCGTTGTCAATCGCGTCTACCACCTCGATCGCGGATACGAGCACATGGAAGATCGATTGGCCGCACTCGGAGCGAAGATCCAGCGCGTGGATGAGAAGGTGCTCGCCGCCGCCGGCGATGCCTCGTGCAGCGCTTGATCCCGCAGGACTCTTGAAAGCAATAAACGCCGCGGATGTTCTCCGCGGCGTTTTCTTTCCCAACCTCCGACATTACACGAGAGACGGAGTGGTACAGGAGTGTGCTCTCCAGACATTCGTGAACATCAATCGGGGATGTTGTCAGCCCAGTGTCGACGCTGCATGGAACGACGGTCGAATTCTCCGCGTTCGGACTTGTACGCTGCGAGCATGACTTCCTTCGCGGCCATCGGGGAGAATCGATGTTGCGCGTGGCGCGCCATGCGATCGAGTTCGACGATGTGTGCGTCAACACCCGGCAAGCCGCGGCAATAGCGGTTGAACCATTGCAATTCGTTGTGCGCGTAGCGCTCGGCCTGTTCAAACTGGCCGTCCGTGTTCAGCACCATCGTGCGGCGCACGATCGCCATCTTCCAAATCATCGCGATCTCGACGCTGAGGTCGATGTTCCTTGGTTGATGGAGACAGCGCTGCGGATCGGTGTAGTTGAAGCGAACGCCACCATGGTCGAGTCGGTGGCGGTTTGATTCGCCCGGATCGTTCCAATGTAATGACGCACGGATATGAAGTTCAGAGTTGTCGGCGCCGCGGGGAAGCGTCACTTTGAACACGACGCGTCGAGTCGCGCCCGAGAGAATCGCGCCCGTCACAGCGCGGATCCCTGTTGGCTCGATGCGGAACGGCATGCTCCCGACGGGTTCGGCGACGGCGCCCGCCGGAAGGACAAGTTCGATCTCGGTGTTGTCCATCACGGTCATGGACAGATCCTCGAGTTCGGCCTTGACGATTTCGATGATTTCCTCGGGTGTTTCCGCATCGTGCATGCGACCGCCGCCGTGCTCGGCGATGGCCTGCAATTGAGTGGGGGAGTAGCCCGTGCCGATTCCGATCGTGGAGGTCATGATGCCGCGAGTTCGAAGTTCGGCAGCGTGCTTTTCGAGTATGGCCGGATCGGTGATTCCGTGGTTGGCGTGTCCGTCGGAAAGCACGATGACGCGATTCCGGAGATTCGGATTGTCCTGCATGACACGCGCGACGCACTCGCAACCGCTGAACCAACCCGACGCAAGATCAGTCGATCCGCGGGTATTGATCTCGCCCGTCCGGGCGACGGCGAGAGATTTGCCGGCGATGTTCTGCAACACGGCGTCGCAGTGCACGACCGTATCCGTGGCGAAGGAAACAACGGACAGGCGATCGACCTCCTCCAAGGCCCCGATGACTCCGACGGTCGCTGATTTCGCCGCCGCGATCGACATCCCGCTCATCGAGCCGGATGCATCGATGACGGTCGCCAGGTTCAGCGGATGTCGATCCGATGGAGCGGCTTCGATTTTCGGCGCTTGAATCTCCGCGACGATGAATCGAACCGAGCCGCCTTCCTGGTTGATCAGAGTTCGATCCGCGCTGACATTGAACTTCGGCCCCTGCTCCACGCTCATTCCCGCACTCCTTTGGTAAGCAACAACCGAAGCAGATCCGCAACGCGCTGC
>JBKDPX010000139.1:0-2646 GCA_046342165.1 Phycisphaerales bacterium
GGACGAGGCGGAAGTCTATCGAGTGTTGCACTGAACATTGATTGTGGGTGACGCGATCATGATGATCAGCGACACGATGTGAGCATCGCACGGGCGGGACGCCCGCTGCACCCTTTGGCGGGACGCCAATGCCACTGCAAAGGGACAAGACAAAGAGCAAAAGCGGGCCTGGAGGCCCGCTGGACTCTTCGGCCTGGCGGCCGAAGCTACGCTTTTGCATGCTGCTGCTCGACACCTACAACATTCTGCATGTCACCGGCGTGTTGCCGCCGGAGTTCGCGGGGTTGGATGTCGCCGGGCTCGGTGAACTCATCGAGTGCAGTCGATGGCGCAGCGGCAAGGTTTTGCTCGTGTGCGACGGATTCGGTGCTCCGACCGTCGATGATCGCGAGGCGTACGCCTACATGCGCGGCCGCGTGCCGCGGGCCGAGGATTATGTCGGTATTCTCTTCGCCGGTCGCGGTCGTGACGCCGACTCGCTCATCGAACGATTGCTTGAACGCTTCGGCAACAGTCGCCGCGTCACCGTCGTGAGCAGTGATCATCGCATCAAACGCGCCGCGAAAAGTGCCGGTGCTCGACATCTGCGCAGCGAAGACTTCCTCGCCGATCTGGTCGTGGATGCGCGACGCGCACATCGAGTTCCGCAGTCAAAGCGCCCTGAATCGCAGTCGGGCAACCAACCGCTCACGCGCGATGAAGTCTCACTTTGGGCGCGCGAGTTCGGACTCACGCCCGACGATCCGCTCATGCACATCGCGGCACAGGAACAACCCGCTCCTCCCCCGCCGTCCGCCACCCCGAGCAAACCGCCATCGTCATCACCATCCAAGCCGCCCGAACCAAGCGCCCCCGACCCGCTGTTGCTCGAAGCTCTGCGCATGTGGCCCGGCAGAATCCGACTCGAAGACCTCGACATGGAGCTCTGGCTCGGTCAAGACGACCTCTCCGACCCAACCACCCTCAAGTACACCTAAACCTCTCCCCGCGCTTCCACATTTTCGCTTTCCGGCTTTCGCTTCACTTCTCTCCACTCGCCAACCTCATCGAAGGCTCTTCCAACGGCAACATTCTCGCGTACTTCATGTACGCGTCGTATTGCGCCCGCACCTCCGTCAACGAATCGCCTCCGAACTTCGTCGTCAAGCAACGCGCGACTTCGAACGCGACGACATTTTCCAACACCACGCTCGCCGCGGCGACCGCACACACGTCACTGCGTTCGTACTGACTCATCTCTTCCGTCTTCGTGTTCAAATCCACGCTCGGCATGCCGCGCAAGAGCGTGGAGATCGGCTTCATCGCCGCGCGCACCACGACGGGCTCGCCGTTTGTCATTCCGCCTTCGGTTCCGCCCGCATTGTTACTTGAACGCACAAAGCCGAGATTCGCGGTCTCGCGCTGCGCGAAATCGCATCGGATCGGATCGTGCACCTCGTGTCCCTGCAATCCAGCGGCGGCTCTCCCCATACCCATCTCAACGGACTTGATCGCCTGAATCCCCATGACGGCGTACGCGATGTTCGCATCCAACTTGTCACGCCAATCCATGCTTGAACCCAACCCGGGCGGACACCCGAAGACATGCGCCTCCACCAATCCGCCAAGTGTCGTCTTATCGATCTTCGCCTGCCTGATCGCGGCTTTCTGCGCCTCACTCGCGCGAGCGTCGGGGCAATATGTTTCGCTCGCATCGCGATCGGCCTTCAATCGCGAAAGATTCGAAATATCAATACTTACATTCGATTCATGGACATGAATCGATCGAACGAACCCGAACGACTCGATGCCGAATTGACGCAGAAGGCATCTCGCCAGCGCACCTGCGACCACGCGCGAAGCCGTCTCGCGTGCGGACGCGCGTTCCAGCGTGTCGCGACAGTCGGTCGTCAACCACTTGACACTTCCCGCAAGATCCGCATGCCCCGGCCGCGGCCTGTGGATCGGCGGCGTCTTGGACACATCGTCAAGTCTCGAATCGAAGTTCCGGATCACCATCGTGATCGGTGCGCCTGTCGCTCTCCCCAACCTCACTCCCGTCAGAATCTCGATGCGATCCTCTTCGATGTTCATGCGCCCGCCGCGGCCGTAACCGCCTTGGCGACGCTTGAGCTCGCCGTTGATGAACTCCTGATCCACGCCGACGCCCGCAGGCATTCCGGTGACCGTGATGACCAGCGCAGGACCGTGCGACTCGCCGGCGGTTTGATACGAGAGTTTGGGCATGCCAAACAATATCGATCCGCGACGGCCCTTGGCGTGAAACCCGCGGAATCGCTACCCTTTCCCTCATCCCGGAGCCAATGTGTTCATATACGCCATCGCCATCTTCCTTTCCGCAGCACTCTTGTTCGTCATTCAACCGTTGACGGGCAAACTTCTGCTCCCGTTGCTCGGCGGAAGCCCCGGTGTGTGGAACACCTGCATGGTCTTCTTCCAAGCCGCGCTTCTTGCGGGCTACCTCTACTCGCACCTGCTGTCGAAGGTGAAGTCGATCGTCGCGCAAGCGGGCATTCATGTCGCCGTCGTCGCCGCGACTTGGCTCGTTTTGCCCATCGCACTCTCATCAACGCAACCCGCGGAGTTCTCGCCGACGGCGTGGCTCCTTGAAACGCTTCTCAAGACCGTCGGTCTTCCGTTCTTCTG
>JBKDPX010000140.1:0-1828 GCA_046342165.1 Phycisphaerales bacterium
TTTGATTGACATGGCCCTTGTCATGAGCGTGAATCCCGGATTCTCCGGTCAGAAGTTCATCCAGGAGACGCTCGCCAAAACCTCGAAGATTCGCGCGATTCTGCGGAGTGATCAACGCCTGCAAATGGATGGCGGGGTTTCGCCCGACAATGCCGAATCTGTTCGGCGTGCCGGTTGCGACGTGATCGTCGGAGGCTCCGCAATCTTCGGAAAGTCGTCCGAGAACCGCGCCTCCGTCATCAACCAGATGCGTGGGTAAGGCGAGTTCGTCGCTGTTATGGGGCCGCACTCTAGAGCGCCTCGGAATTCCGACCCGACGATCGCTGAAACATGGTAAAATCAGCCCGTCCGACTGCAAGACAGTTCGTCTCCGTCGGGACTCGATGGCTCAATCCAAGTTCTGCTCTCTGCTCATCGTCAAAGCCGGTCCCAACGAATGGGATCGCAGTGGCCGTCTCTCCGGAACCGCCGATCTGCCGTTGGTGGAAGGCGCCGTTCGCCGATTCTCGGAATTGGGAAAGAACTACGCCGGATCGCTTGCAGCCTTGATCCGCGGACCGGAGCAAGCCTGCGCGGATATCGCAGGAGCCTTTGCGCCGCGGCGTAAAGCACGGACTGAAGAACAACTTCACGAAGTAGGATTAGGGCTTTGGCAGGGCATGAGCGAGATGGAAGTGGAACAGAGGTTCAGTTCCTGCTACCGGGATTGGAAGGTCAACCCGGCATCCGTGAGCATTCCCGAAGCCGAGTCATTTCTCGAAGCCCAACAGCGGCTCGCAACGGCCTTGGCGAAACCGGCGATCAAATACGCCGCGGACGCGAAGCATGTGGCGGTTGTCATGCGGCCGCTGGCGAGCACTTTGGTGCGATGTTGGCTCGAAGGACGTGAGATAACCGATTTCTGGGAGGTCTTTGACGCGGGATTGGGACCGGACGGCGACGTGACGCCGATCCTCGTAGAATCAACACGACTGAAGGATCTTCCTGCGGCGTCAGGGATTCCGACGCGCACGCGCAGATGATGACGAGGGCCGCTCCCTCGAATGCAAAGGATGAGCAAGATGTCGAAAGGTCAGACAGAAAAGACACGATCATGGAGCGAAGTACGCCCCCAACGGCGCGCGTCCATTCCCGAGGGCCTGTGGCTTCGTTGCCCAAGTTGTGAGAAGATGGTCTATCGCCGCCACCTCGAGGCGAATCTGCACGTGTGCCCCGAGTGCACGTATCACCACCGCATTTCGGCCGGCGAACGAGTGAGGCAACTCGCGGATCCTGATTCTTTCGTTGAGATGTTCACTGGGTTGGCTCCCACCGATCCGCTGCAGTTCCGCGATCTCAAGGCGTACAAAGACCGCCTCCTCGCAGAGCAGATTAAAACCGGTCAGACTGACGCGGTGAAAGCGGGTCGACTGTTCATCAAAGGTCGCGAAGCGATGCTGTGCTGTCTCGACCTCACATTCATGATGGGTTCGATGGGTAGCGTCGTCGGCGAAACCATCACCAGAACAATCGAAGAGGCGACTCGCACGGGACTCCCTCTCGTGATCGTGAGTTGTTCGGGTGGCGCTCGGATGCAGGAGTCCGGCCTTTCGCTGATGCAAATGGCGAAAACCAGCGCGGCGCTCGCGCGCTTTGATGACAAAGGCGGTCTGTTCATCTCGGTGCTCACCGATCCGACGACCGGCGGCGTTACGGCGAGTTTCGCGATGTTGGGTGATGTGATCATCGCCGAACCTGAGGCGCTGATCGGCTTCGCGGGGCCGCGCGTCATTCAACAGACGATTCGTCAGGAATTGCCTGACGGCTTCCAGCGCTCTGAGTTCCTCCT
>JBKDPX010000141.1:0-8700 GCA_046342165.1 Phycisphaerales bacterium
GACGGTATACTGCCGCGTATATCGCCTTGGAGCACACAACGATGACCACACGGCAGATCTCGATCGGATTCATCCCCGCCAATCGCGGGTTCTTTTCAAAAGAACTCGCTGCGAAGATGCGTGATGAAACGATCGCGGTGATGCGCAAGGCCGGCATCCGCGTGATCGTGCCTGATACCACGCAAACGAAGGTCGGTTGTATCGAGACTCGATCCGAAGCCGAACTCGCCGCGGAACTCTTCCGACGAGAACGCGTGCAGGGCATCCTGATCGGCGCGGTGAATTTTGGTGAAGAACAGGGCGTGGCGTGGTGCGTGAAGAAGGCCGCGCTGAATGTTCCAATCATGATTTACGGGTGTCAGCAGGAAGAGCGACTGTCCATGACGACCAAGCGCCGCGATGCGTTCTGCGGCTTGCTCTCAATCGGCGAGGTCCTTCGTCAGATCGGCGCCACCTACACGGTCGCCGCCCGTCCGATCGTGTATCCGACGGACGCATCCTTCACCGCCGATCTGGATCGGTTCATCCGCGTCTGCCGCGTGGTGAACGGCGTCCGCAACGCAAGGTACGGGCAGATCGGCGCAAGACCGGACGCGTTTTGGACGTGTCGCTACAACGAAAAGCAACTGCAACTTCTCGGTCCGACTGCCGTCACACTCGATCTGTCCGAAGTCATCGGGGGCGCGAATGCGATTTCGGATTCCGATCCCGATCTGCCGCGCGTGATCGCATCGATCACAGGCTACGCGGACACCTCGCGCGTGCGCCAACTTTCCGTCGTACGAAGTGCAAAGCTCGAGTTGTTCCTTCGACGATGGGCGAAAGAAAATGCCATCGATGCGTTCGGCATTCAATGCTGGACGAGTATCCAAGCGAACTATGGCGTCTGTTCATGCACCACCATGAGCCGATTCGGCGATGAAGGGATTCCCAGCGCCTGTGAAGCGGACATCATGGGAACGCTCTCCATGCATGCCGCGATGCTCGCGGCGGATTCCCCCGCCGGACTCGCGGATTGGAACAATCTTCATAACGACGACGATGATCTCGTCAATGTCTGGCACTGCGGCGTGTTTCCGGGCGCATTCGCAAAAACTCCCGTGAAACTCGGAGTGCAGGAGATCATCGCAAGCAGCGGCGCAGCGAGCTACGAGAACTCCGAAGGCACCATCGAATTCGTCGCGCGCGACGGACCGCTGACCCTCCTGCGAATCACGCAAGATCCGCAAGGCGATTGGAAGGCGGTCATCGCGGAAGGCGCGATTGAGTCAAACCCCGCTGTTACTTTCGGCTGTTACGGATGGTGCCGCGTTCCCGATCTGCAGCGTTTGTACCGCGATGTACTGCTGACTCACTTCCCCCACCATGTCGCGATCACGCAGGGTCATGTCGGCAATGTGCTTTGGGAAGCGCTCGGCGGATACTTCGGCATGAAAATGTATCACGCAACGCAAGAGACACCGGGACTCTACACGCCGAGACTCCCGTTCGGCGCACTTTGCGCTACAGATGCGCGTATCCGCGAGCGAC
Source organism: Phycisphaerales bacterium (assembly GCA_046342165.1). Classification (GTDB taxonomy): domain Bacteria; phylum Planctomycetota; class Phycisphaerae; order Phycisphaerales; family UBA1924; genus JBEIUO01. The sequence continues at coordinate 1,531 of JBKDPX010000141.1, forward strand.
TCGAAATCTGATACGGACTCACAACGCGGCAAGTCGTTCCGCGGTTTGTTTCGCGATCAAATCGCGCATCAAGTCACTCATGTCCCCGCTGATCACCTCTCGAAGCGCGTACTCGCCCGGAAGTCGCTCATCCGCAATGATGCCTTCCTTCCAGCGATATGTTCTGATTTTTTCGCTGCGCTCGGCCGTTCCAATCTGCGCACTACGCGCCGCGGAGCGTTCCTCATGCTTGCGCCGACACTCGATTTCGTACAACTTCGCGAGTAAGAGTCGCCGCGCTCGCTGTCGGTTGTCCTGCTGACTTTTGCTCTCTTGCATCCGAATCATGATGCCCGTCGGAAGATGCTTGAGTTGCACCGCCGTGGCAACTTTGTTGACGTTTTGACCGCCCGGGCCCTGGCTCGTTGTCACATGCTCTTCGACATCATTCGCCCAATCGATTTTGATGTCGATCTCCTCGGGCTCCGGCAGTACCGCGACGCTTGCGGTTGATGTATGGATGCGACCTTGCGCTTCTGTCGCGGGCACGCGCTTGACGCTGTGAACCCCCGCCTCACACGCCAACTCCGTCCAGACACCCTCTCCCTTGACACTCACTGTCGCGCTGCGAATGCCTCCCGCGGAGGATTCGGTGTTGAACTCCAGAACCTCGAATTGCCAGCCGCGTTTCGTCGCGTATTTGCGATACATTTCGAGAAGATCCGACGCCCAGAGACATGCTTCATCACCGCCGGTGCCGGCTCGCAACTCCATGATGACCGACGCGATTCCTTGATCATCACTGTTCACCAACGAAGACAGCGCGCGACTGATGGCTTCGCGACGCGAGATGTCCAACTGCGCGGCCTCCTCCTTCGCAAGGTTCGCCAGATCCGCGTCATCTTCGCCATCCATGATCGCCCGGGTCTGCACCAGCGCTTCCGAAACACGACGATACTCGCGATAGGCGTCCACGGGACCCGCCAACGCGCTTCGACGCTGTGAGATCGACCGCGATTTCTTGTGATCCGCAGCGATATCCGGATCATTCAACTTTTCAGCAAGTTCACGATCTTCCTTGTCCAATGACTCAAGCCTCGCGAATACTCGCGAGGGAAGAGTCTCCGGATCAAAGTGGTTCGCCGGCATCAATCAAGGATAGCCGTCGCGCGAGGCGTTTCAGCAGTTGCTGTCCCACGCTCCGAAGAATCCGATCACATCGTCTCCGTCGGTTGAACCGTCGCCGTTGAAGTCTGCGTTGCCCGCGTCCCATTCGGTGAAGAACGCGATGACGTCGTCACCGTCGACGGCGCCGTCATCGTTCCAGTCAGCGGGGCACGCACCTTGGATCACGTTGAAGAAGGACGCTGCGCCGCGGCCTGATTCTTCGTATGCGATCACGAGGATGCGATTGAGTCCGGGTTGCAGATTCGTGACCGTGCGTGTCCAAGAGAATCGATCCTCACGGGCGGCTTGGTTCAAAAAGGTTGCGAGGGTCAGCGGATCAGCGACGTTCGCGGGATTCACGATCAGGTGAACACGGTTGACGGTGCGATCAAGTGCGTTCACTCGGAAAGTAAAGGTGGAACTCGGAATCTCGGCGGGGATTTCCAGAGCGGCCTGCGGCGCTGCACGATCGACGTAGAACGCCTGACGGAACTCACGATAGAGCGGCGCGTCGCCGGCGCTTCGCTTTCGGAAAGCGACCACCGACAGGTAGTGCATGCCGTCATCGAGAAGCGACGCGTTGATCTGCTGAGAATACAGGCCGTTGGTGTTCGTGGTGCCCGCCAGCGGTTGACGCTGCGTCACGAAGTTCTCGTATCCGGGAATCACGGCGTTCGTGTACGGATAGTCCGTTGAACCGTTTCCGTTGTAATCAACGAAGCCCGCATCGATTCGGAAGACGGCGTTGTCATCGGCGTTGGCATTGGAGCCTGCGCCGGGATCACCGTTTGTCGTGGAGAGGTTGATCGAGAATGTTCCGCCTGTGATGACAGGAATGGAAGCAAGTCGCTGACGGACGTCAGGCGTTGCCGCATTGTCAGCGGGCAGGGTCGAACTTGCGCCCGTGATGGACAATGTTCCCGAAGGGACGGCAGGCCCGTAGATGACGAAGCCCTTGTGATGCGTCACGCCGTTGATGTTCTGATTGCGCGGCACCTGTACGGTCACATTGCCGTTCGCACCGACGGTAATGACATCCGCGATCTGGTTCAGCGGATCAACCGTCGGATTCGCGGCGTTGCCCGTCAGTTCCACAAGTCGCGTCCCCTGCGGGAACGCCGTGTTGAACGAGCGACCGTCGTATGACGTGATCGAAGCGCCTTGATAGCTGCGGTTGCAGGCCACGAGCACGTTGCCGGAAAGTCCGCTGCCGACGGGCGTCGCACGCTCGAAGATGTGCACTTCGTTGTCCGTCCAACGCGGGTAATACCACCCGCGGCCATACCAATTGCTGAGTTGAACGAGATTCGTCAACACGGGATTGAGCGCACCGGCCGTCGGATCCCAACCCAAAGCAAGCGGCTGGCCCTCGCGCGGGTAGAAGCCCGCGCCTGTGCGATTTATGCCGCGACCGTGGTGATAGACCTTGGCCTGACCGGGCCGCATGACGAGATATGCGTGCGCGAACCATCCCTGCGACTGATATCCGGGAACAGACGGGAAAGCGCTGCCGTCGCCGTTTGTTCCGTTGTCGTGGCTGAAGATGTGATTGACACCGACGGATCCGTTCTGGAATCCATCGTCGGTTGAGTCGAGATGACGACCGAGTGCGCTGGTCCAATCCGCGAACCCGTTGACGACATCTCGCAAACCACCGGCACCGTTGAGGTCCAGCGCATCGCGATTGCCGAAGGCATCGCCTGCGGGGTTGCGACCGCTGGTGCGTCCGTTGACCTTGCGGATGTAACGATCGAATGTGAAGTCGTTTCCTTCGACGCTCTCGCCGAAGCTGTAGGGTGTCACAAAGCGACCATCGGGCGTGCGACGACGATTGGAAACCACCGAATCAAAGTACGTGTCGTAAAACCAGCTCGGCATGTGCTTGATGGCGTCGATGCGGAATCCGTCGACTTTCTGCACATCAAGCATCCACTGCGTCCAGCGTGACAGATAGGCTGTCGCATTCTCGGGAACCGGATCACCCGCAAGCGGATTCGATGTATTGAATCGTCCGAGCGTGAGCGTGGTCGCCGGCTCATTGCGCGCCGGAACATCACACGGGGAACTGAAGATGCCGGTATTGAGCGGACCTGCGTACCACATGCCCGGGTTGTTCACCGTATCGGTGCCAAGCGCGGTATCAGGATAAAAGCGAGCGTTGTTCGGATCGGGCTTGTTGTACACGGTACCCGCAGGGATGTTCTGCGGATTTCCCTCAGTGACCGGCTGCCGAATGAAAAGGTTGTTTGTCGAGTGGTTGATATCCACGAGTGCGACAAGGTCGCCCTTCAGCAAGCAGTAGCGCGCGCCGCTCGGGTTCTCACTTTGGTAGTAGCCGCCGGACACACCGTTGTGGAAATCGCCCCAGTTGTCGGTCGAAACTTTGTCGCGCATCGGACTCTGCGGACTCATCCAAAACCCCGGATAGCCGCCCGCGGTTTGGAAGCCCGCACTCGCGTCACGACCCGCGTTGTGATTCAGCACCATGTCGATGAACACCTGACCGTTCGCACGGTGGAACTCATCAACCACTGCTCCAAATCCTCTTTCGGTTCCGTACGCGGTTTCTTCACCGGGTCGTCCGAGATGGAATCGGTCAAAGACGTCGTAGCCCGCGCTCGTCGAGTTGGTGTTCGGATTGGAACGGCCGCGCGAGACCGGAGGGAGCCATGTGGAGCCGTAGCCCGCGATGAACCAATCGGGCATGCGCCGTTCCATGTCGGTCCAGCGAGTCTCGAACCACTGCAGCATGACAGGCGGGTTTTCATCGGAGATCTGAGCCGACGCGACTGCCGCGCCGATTGTCGTGAGATGCGCCGCTACCAGCAGGATCGCCGCTCGCCTTCCACACATATCGCGATTCATCCTTGTACTCCTCATCCGCCCGGAAGCCTTCCGCGGCAGATCTCTGCACATCTCCAGTATCGCCCGAAACCGCGATTCGGGAAAGCCCTGTAACCGCTTCCACACGAATAAACGGCCTCGGACCCCCGCTTATTCGTCACTCGGGGCCTTACGGGTTCGTTTTTCAGGTCCGTTTTTCATGTCCCGATATCGCGTACCCTCTTCGCCGAACCCTCGGAGAATCAGGCATGCTGATCACTCGCGCTCTCTCGCTCTTCATCGCCGCCGGCGCAACGCTCGCGCAAGGTCAAATCGTTTCACAAACTCTTTCAAGCGCTTCGACTCGATTCTTCGAGTCCGCCGCGGCGCTCGAGCACGCACACCCAAGCTATGCGTTGCAAGCCGAGCCTGCGAAAATGCCACCGGCGGCTGTGAATTCCAAGATCGTGCCGAACTTTCGATCCGACGGCGGATTGCAGATCGCGGAAATCGCGATCGATCCCGCAACATCTCTCTACGGAACCGGCGAGGTCGCAGGCGCGCTTCTTCGAAACGGCAAATCGATCACCACTTGGAATACGGATGCATACGGGTACGGATCCGATGCGCAGTCCTTGTATCAGTCGCACCCCTGGGTCCTGGCGGTTCGACCCGACGGATCCGCATTCGGCGTGCTTGCTGACACAACGTATCGATGTGTCGTGGATACGGGCAAGACGGACGCGGGCAAGATCATCTTCGCGGCTGACGGGCCCTCTTTCGGCGTGATCGTCATCGAGGGCGTGACGCCGCAGGCTGTTTTGCAAGAACTTGCAAACCTTACAGGGTTCATGCCTTTGCCGCCCAAGTGGGCTCTGGGATATCACCAGTGTCGATACTCATACTTCCCTGAATCGCGCGTACGCGAGATCGCACGCGAGTTTCGCGATCGCGATATTCCATGTGATGTGATCTGGTTCGACATCGATTACATGGAAGCGTTCCGGGTTTTCACATTCGATCGCGGACATTTCAAAGATCCCAAGCGATTGAACGCCGATCTTCTGAAAGATGGCTTTCATAATGTCTGGATGATCGACCCCGGCATGAAGAGCCGCAAGGATGTCGGCCCGAGCGATCGCAAAGCGTCGGAACTCGAAGCCGAGGGGCCCGAGGTCAACGCACTGCGCGCGAAGGAGATCGCGAAGTACGAGGCGATCATGCAGTCCGGACACGATCGCAAGGTCTGGGTCCGCAGAGCGGATGGCTCGGTGTACGAAGGCGAAGTGTGGCCGTCATGGTGTCACTTTCCGGATTACACGCGACCTGATGTGCGCGCATGGTGGGCCGCGCTGTACAAAGACTTCATGTCGTTCGGAATCACCGGCGTGTGGAACGACATGAACGAACCTGCGGTGTTCAACGTGCAATCCAAAACCATGCCGCTCGACAATGTGCACGACGGCGATCCGTCAATGATCGCACCCAACGGTAAGCCGCAGGGGGATCGGGCGAAAGGATCACACGCCCGCTACCACAACGTATACGGCATGCAGATGATCAAAGGAACGCGCGAGGGAATCGTCGAAGCCAATCCGACGAAGCGTCCGTTCGTGCTCTCTCGCGCAAACTACATCGGCGGACAGCGATACGGAGCCACGTGGACAGGTGATAACAGCGCCACATGGTCACACATGGAGGAATCCGTGCCGATGGCGCTGAATGTAAGTCTCTCGGGTCAGCCCTTCATCGGCCCGGATATCGGCGGCTTCGCCGGTAACGGCGATGGCAAGATGTTCGCGCGATGGATGGGATTCGGCGCGATGCTCCCCTTCGCTCGCGGCCACACGGGCAAAGGCAACATCGACAAGGAGCCATGGTCGTTCGGGCCGGAAGTCGAGGCCGTCTGCCGCGAAGCGCTCAATCGTCGATATCGCTTGATGCCCTACTACTACACGCTCTTCCGCGAGGCATCCGTGACCGGACTTCCCGTCGTCCGCCCGATCTTTTTCGCCGACTTGCAAGATCCCGCACTGCGCTCCGAAGACGACTCATTCCTGCTCGGCGATCATCTGCTCATCGAGTCGCAATTCGTGCCCGACGGAACTCGAGCACCCGTCCGCCCGCGCGGCATCTGGCGCGAGATCGAGAGTGCCGACTCCATCGATCTTCCGCGCATGTTCATCCGTGGAGGCGCGATCGTCCCCGCCGGACCAACCATGGAGTTCGTCGATGAGCGTCCGATGAATCCGCTCGTATTGATCGCATGTCTGAACGATCAGGGTGTCGCGACGGGTGTGCTGTATGAAGATGCCGGCGACGGATATGGCTATCAACGCGGCGAATTCCTTGAATCGCGCTACACATTGCGTCGCACCGGTGATCGCATCGATCTCACCCTCGAGAACGAAAAGGGTTCATGGAAGCGACCGGCCCGAGGCGTCGAAGTTCGTATCATCCTTGATTCAAGCTCGATCGTCCGACAAGTGTCGAATATGAACACCGACGAATTCTCGAAGTTTGTCATGGAATTCAACAAGACCAACACCAACCTCGGCCTCGAACTCTCCGGAACGGCAAAGAGCCCGGTCCTGACGCTCAAGGCAACCGGCTTGGACGGCGGAACCGTTTCGATCAACCTCCCGCAAGGATTCAACCCGTGATACCTCAATCGATCTGCGTGTTCTGTGGTGCAAGTGCGGGTAATCGCTCCGAATACGCCGACGCGGCACGCGACCTCGGCAAACTCATTGCGCAAGCAGGCAAGACACTCGTCTACGGCGGCGGAAGAGTCGGATTGATGGGGATCGTCGCCGACGGCGCACTCAGCGCAGGAGGCAATGTCGTCGGTGTCATCACGGAACAACTCATGGACCGTGAACTCGGTCATACCGGCATCGCCGAGTTGCTTGTCGTTCGCACGATGCACGAGCGCAAGGCGCTCATGGCCGATCGTTCGGAAGGTTTCATCGCTTTACCGGGCGGACTTGGAACCTTTGACGAACTCTTTGAGATTCTGTCGTGGGCGCAACTGGGCATTCATCGCAAACCGGTCGGTCTGCTCAACACCTTGGGATTCTTCGATCCGCTCGTGTCGCTCGTCGACAAGGCTGCAGCTGACGGATTCATGCGCATGAATCACCGCGAAGAGATTGCTGTCGACGAGCGACCGGAAACACTGCTGGCGAAACTCGCGACCAT